>NZ_JBXXZH010000027.1:0-60894 GCF_059640475.1 Calothrix sp. CBUCES-K 9914 | reverse complement strand
TCAACGCACTACGTCAAGAAATTGAGCATAATTTTGATAATTCAATGGAACGCGCGTCGGGTGTGTATAAACGTAATGCCAAAGGTGTAGCTTTATTACTGGGTTTAATTATTGCAGCGGCAACGAATGCGGATACTTTTTACATGGTAAGTCGATTATCAAAAGATTCTGCATTACGCGATACTATTACACAAAATGCTGGACAAATAGTGTTACAAAATCGTAATCAGTTAGGATACGTGGATATTGAGACATTACGAAGTCAAACTGATGAAGCTTTGAATGATATAGCTTTACCTATTGGTTGGACTGATGCAAACCTACAACGACAAGCTTCATGGACAAGTAAACAGCGCAGACCATTTCCAATATGGAGAATTATTACTTTTATTCCTGGTTGGATAATCAGTGGAATTGCAATTGCAATGGGGGCATCGTTCTGGTTCGATTTATTAGGTAAAGTTATTAACGTCAGAAATACTGGTAGACAGCCAGCTTCAACAGTAAGAACTGAACAATAAAATAAGGGAAACCTAACTACTACTGGTTTGTGTCATTAAATTTGGGGGTTAGCTCGCAACGGATATAACGGATGTAACGGATAAATTATTGGTTAAAAACAAAACCTGATTATTTTCAATCAACTATTTTATTACATCCGTTTATCATCCGTTGCCAATATTTCTACTCACTACAAATAATTTTTTAGTTCTGCATAGCGAATCTAGCGATTAATTCCTCGCGCGATAATCGCATTAATATAGGGGTAAATTCTCTTGGTGACAGCGCCAACACAGATGGAATAATTGCTTGAAGTTGTGGGTCTAACGAACCAAAGCGAACAGTCAGCAAGTTTTCGACAACAGAGCGTCGTTCCTGCTCCTTACCAATCTCCTTACCAATCTCCTTACCAATCTCCTTACCGCGCTCGACAGTTTCCAGTTCCCACTCCAAATAAGCTTGTGATAAGTTCATCATTATTTCTTCCCTATCTTCAATATCGTCAATTTCGGTGCTTACTTCCATGTTAATCTTCCAACTATAGAGTAGGTTTAAAATTTTGGAACGTTTGGGATTTCCTTTTGGTAAAGCGATTACATCATCAGCAGCCTGTTTTTGTATTAACCCTTTACCCAAAACTCTCAACCAAAGTGTTTCTGGGATACGCCGTAATCTATTAATTGCAACAATTCGAGTCAAAAGTGTTTTTCTTGAGAAGTATATACCATCTGGCCAACTTGGGTCGCTGAAAACAGGAAAATCATATAACGCTTCATCCGAAAAAGAGCTTACAATAATCCATAACCGTGGAAGTTCCGAGTCAAGTATCTTATCCTCATCTCGCTTTGCTTCACGTCGGAGTTCAGCTTCCAAGTGAACTAACTTACCTATACAACTACGAATTTCTTCATCTGTGGGTTGGTTACGGAATGGTTCCAACAAACAGGGAGTTTCAGCAATTCTGGCTAAAATACCCAAGTCGGACAAAATGTCAGCGCTAGGTTTAACTGATGGAATAAACCAAATATCAACATATTTTGCTTCACCTGGAATTTCTTCACTAATTCTTACCTCACCTAATGGTGATAGACATTCCTTGAAAAATTGCTTGGAAAATTGGTCGAAGGGGTTTTTTGTCATTGAATTTGTCGAGATACAGAGCCTGGGTTTTTATCACCTAGCTTTTATTCTCTAACAAACTAAATATAATTATATACTTGATTAATAAATCTTGAAATGAACATTCTTCTTGTTTCTATTTTTACAAGTTATATAAAAAAATTCCCGACTTTTCAAGAAATCGGGAATCTAAATAATCTAAGTATGAATCCTTACGCAGGTATCATTTGCTTAGTTTCTTTTTTCTCTTCTCTCACCCAGTGACGGTGTTGTGTGATAGCTTGTACAAAGTCTTTAGCAACTTGTTTGACACTTGATGCATTACGGCTAGTAATAACACCTTTGTCAGAAACGGATTTTTCTGTGTCAGCTAGTTTTACATCTTTGATGTTAGCTGCTACTATCAAATCTACACCTTCACCAGTTGCGGCTATGGCTTTACAATGTTTGAATGCTTGATGAATAAATTCGCTTACATCATTATCCGATTTGAGAGTTGCTATACTTTGCGCTCCTCCGGGAATGTAAACGGCATCAAACATTACTGAAGCACTGGTAAGGAAAGTTCTTTCTACGTCAATTTCTTTTCCGTCTGTTCCCTTTATCTTACCGCCAAACTTGGAGACAAGTTTTGTTTGGGCGCCTTCTGCTTCAAGAGCTTGTTTTGCAGCCATTAATTGCGCTGCATCTACGCCATCAGCAGCTAAAATTGCAATTTGACGTGTTTTGATTGAATATGAAGGTTGGTTTTCCATACTTAAAGCAGGAGAACTCTTACCATGATTAGGAATTACTTCTTTCGCTGGCGCCTCTAAACCTAATCCTGCGGCGACTAAAGTGGCAAACTCATGGTCAACGTGGTTAAATAAACCAACTACACGTTCTTTGACCTCTTTGTTCATCACCTTGCCTAACTCGAAGTGAGCAGCTTTAACTAAATGCTCCTTCTCAGCTTTGGACATACTATTTAAAAATAGTGTTGCGTGCGAGAAATGGTCGCTGAAGCTTTCGCTACGTTCACGAACTTTTCTACCACCTAACTTTTCAGCGTAATGTACGAAGGCGCCTAAATTTTCGGGTGATGCCATTGGACAACCACCACCGAGTGAGTTCGGGAAGTAGTTTACCTTAGAAGTGTGGATATTGTGTTGCGAGAACCCATCACGTTGGTCATTATGAACCGGACATACAGGTTTATTAATAGGCAAACTTTCAAAGTTCGCTGTTCCTAAACGATGTCTTTGTGTATCTGGGTAGGCAAATATCCGACCTTGTAATAATGGGTCATCAGAAAAATCAATTCCTGGTACTACATTTGTAGGTTGGAATGCTACTTGCTCAGTTTCTGCAAAGAAGTTATCGGGGACGCGGTTAAGAACCATCTTACCAATTGGTTTAATAGGTACTAACTCTTCAGGAATTATCTTTGTTGCGTCGAGAATATCGAAGTCAAACTTAAATTCGTCTTCTTCTTCGATAATTTGTACACCAAGTTCGTACTCAGGGAAATTACCTGCTTCAATAGCTTCTAACAAATCGCGACGGTGGAAGTCGGGGTCTTTACCACCCAAAGTTTGAATTTCATCGAATACCATTGAATGTATACCGAGCAATGGCTTCCAATGAAATTTAACAAACCGTGCTTTACCTTGTTCGTTAACAAAGCGGAAAGTATGAACACCAAAACCCTGCATCATTCGATAGCTGCGAGGGATGGTACGGTCAGATAGCAACCACATTATCATGTGCATCGACTCGGGCATCAATGACACAAAATCCCAGAAGTTATCGTGTGCAGAAGAAGCTTGGGGCATTTCGTTATGAGGTTCGGGCTTAACTGCGTGAATTAAGTCGGGGAACTTCATCGCGTCTTGGATAAAGAAGACGGGGATATTGTTACCTACCAAGTCGTAGTTTCCATCTTCTGTGTAAAACTTCACTGCAAAACCACGTACATCACGTACTGCATCTGCTGAACCCCGGAACCCTGCCACTGTTGAAAAGCGAACAAAAACAGGAGTTTTTACTGAAGGGTCTTGAAGGAACTTTGCTTTTGTTAACTCAGATAATGATTCGTATGGCTGAAAATAACCGTGGGCGCCAACACCACGAGCATGAACTACGCGCTCAGGAATACGTTCGCGGTTGAAGTGCGCGTTTTTCTCTAGCAAATGAAAATCTTCTAGCAAACTTGGTCCACGTGTACCAGCTTTGAGTGAGTCATTTGTATTATTGACTTTTACCCCTTCGTTAGTTGTTAATAATTCTCCCGGCTCTTTGCGGAATTGTTCTAAGTCCTGATTTTTGCTTTGCTCGTTAGTATGTTCGTTCATAAAATCTCTGTTTACTAGTCTGGCTATGTGAGTCAAGATATAAAGACAATGTTTTGTAAACAGCAAACAAATAGCTTTTACCATCCCAAGAGGCGTGAACTATCACGCACGAGATAACAAAAGCGCTTTTGTAGGGTTTGTATTTTGTTTGTGCTGCTACTCACTTATCTTCAAACTTTCAACTTCAGGCGCCATCAACCAGCAGAAGTAGTTGCTTTGAACTGTAGCTATATAAAAGGGTGTATATTCTGGCATCATATAAATATGTGACAGACAAGGATGCCTGTCCCACAAGATTGATGATTTAATTTTTGGGATGTTCTATGTATTGCCAATCTAGTATCACGTCTAAATATTGTCTAAAACTTCTATTCTTACTGATGCGATACCACTGCTAATCATTCCTAGTTGTTTTGCGGCGCCGAGTGATACATCAATAATTCGACCACGGATGAAGGGACCACGGTCATTAATTCGTACAACTACAGAGCGACCATTCCAGTTATTAGTAACGCGAACACGAGTACCAAAAGGTAAGGTGCGGTGTGCTGCCGTTAAGTCTTGAGGATTGAATCTTTCACCAGTTGCAGTACGGGAGGAATCTCCGTAACTGTAGTAAGAAGCTGTACCGTTACTGGTTGCTTTTACTTTCGCACTTGTATTTTGTTGTGGTTTTTTAGCTGTAGATTGTTGTTTAGTAACTTCTGGCTTTTTAGCTGTAGGTTGGGTCTTTTCTTGCCGCGCGATATTTGGCTGGTTTAAAGGTTGGGCGCCACCAATAAGTCTACGTAGACGATTAGTTGCTTGTAGTGTATCTTGCGCTAAGTTATTAGTGGTGTCTGGTAATATTGTGCTGGCATCGATTTGTACTAGTTCTTCGCCATTGACTTTGATACTTTGGCGGTCTTTAGTCCAGCTAGCTGTGATTTGATTTGCATCAACATTAGAAGCGACTAGCTGATTAATTTTAGCTGCAACCGCGTTTGCTCTTTCAACTGGATTGGTTTCTTGACCAATAAAAGTTAGGACAGGAATACTACGAACGTACAATGTCGCTGCTTGACGACCAGATACGGTATGCGCGTGGATTTGAGTGATTATAGCAGGTGTACCTGGCTTTTCGGTTGCCGACGATTCTCCCTGAGTGTTATCACCTTTTGGTGGTAATTGGGGAGAAGTTTTTTTCGTTGTTGCAGCACTAGCAACCGAAGGTATTCCTAAAACAGTAGTTGACAAAGCAACAACTGACCACAGCTTTGTATTTTTCATGTGTTCTGTTTTTTTCTTGATTGAAGAACTACGATTTTGTTCGTTTGAATGTTGAACATTTAAAGTCACAACACTCAAAAACCCGGACTTATCTTTCATGCTTGCAACAGACGTTCCCCGAATCTTGAAAGTAAAATTTATAACTTCAATAACTTCAACGTGGTCAATTTATCAAATTGAGATCACTATTTCCAAGTGATGTACATCACAATATTTTATTTTTTTACCAAATTTATTTTTATTTTCTAACTAAATAATCTTGTTTTGTAGGTGAGATTACAAAAAACTCAAATTTGTATCTATCTTAAGGTAGAGTTAATGTAATATATAATGCAATTAATACTCAGGATAAAATTGGCAACAGATGTAACGGATGTAACGGATGGTTGATTGGTGGTTATGAGTTTTAATTAGTGGGTAGACATATTTGAAGATTGTTTAACCTTTGGATGGCTTGCTTGCTTTCCTCTTCGGCGCCAAGCTGTTTGTATATACTTGCCGCGCGCTGATAATCTTCGATAGCGTTTTGCTCTTTACCGAGAGTGCAATTTATAACTGCGCGGTTCATGTAAGCAATGGGCGCCTGAGAGGAAAGACTAATTGCTTTTGTATAATCGTTGATAGCAGCTTGGTAATCTTTAAGGTAGGAGTGAGCGTTACCACGTCCAATATAAGCATTAATATTTTGAGGGTCTAGTTTGATGGCGCCTGTATAAGTTTCGATAGAACCTTTATAGTTACCCTGCTCAAACTTGCTTTGTGCTTGTGTTAGTAATCTATCAACTGATTTTGCAGTAGAGGTTCTTATGAAAATTATTACTGTTATAACACCGAGAACTAAAAGCCCAATTAATGTTGTTTTGATTGCATACTTATAGTCAAATGTCAATAAAAATTTAAGAAGCTTTGAGGCTATAGGTGAAAGACTTGGTTGTTGAAATTGAGCAATATCTTCCTGCTGTAAACACAAGAATTCTTGAAGAGACTGTAACTTTTGCAGGTCTTTTTCTGCAATAAACTTGCTGTTACGTGTAAAATAATCTAACTCTTTCTTGTATTGCAGTAACTTTTGCTTGTATTCACGTTTCGCTTGTGCGGTTACTTCTTGGTGTACTAAGTCTGCATCTTGATTTTTGATATTCAAGTAATTCTTGATATCGTTCAAATTATTTAAAGCTTTTGTACGAAGTGGATACTCTTGAACTATTGCTGCTCCATAACTATATCTATATTCCTGTAACCGCTGCTGATATTGTTTAAGTTCTACAACTGTTGTCTCGATACCTTGTGATATATCAAGTAAAGCAGCATCAGGGTTTTGCCAGCTTTTTACTGGCATTCCATTTTTTGGTAGAGGGGAAATATTACCGAGTAATTTTTGCCAGCCATGAACTTGGTATAAAAGTATAGGTATAGCTACAACCTCACCTAATAAATGCTTTTCCTGTAATTTAGCTATTTCACTATTCCAGTCAATTCGGTTTTGAATCAAAGTCAAAAAATCCGAACTAATGAGCAAGACAATTACATCGGCAGTTTGCAGATGATAAGAATTCTCATAGTCTATAGATTTTTTTTCACTATGATGTTGATACCAAACCATGACAACATCTAAATCATCCAATCCCATCAAGTGCTTTTCTAACACCTGTCTAAGTTGTTCATCTTGATAAGAGGGAGAGTAAGCGAAAAAAATCTTGATAGGTTTAGCCGACTCTGGTAGTAAAAACATAAGTATAAAGGTAAGTAGAACTTCACCCAGGCAGAGCGAATCATCCAGCTATTAACTGTATGAGTTAAAAAGGTACTTTCTATAACAGTCAGCTCAAAAGTTGTAAATAAATTTAATACATTACGTAGAGACTCCATTAATGGAGTCTCTACAATATGAATTTTACTTTTGATAAGCGGATTGTTATATACTGTTACTCGACATTTAGCAAAAACCGCAACTTAAAGCAATAGGGCAAGTAGCTATTAATACTTCAATTATCAAAAAATTAACACAACTTATATTCGAGAATGTAATGGCGCCGAATATCTAGAATTCATCGTACTTAATAATGGCGCCTGCCCATACCCGAAGCGCGCATGTTACATTATTAACAGAAAATTTGTATAAATTATATCAAAATAATATTGTGAAGCAAAAAGAATCAACTAGTTATTAGCAGCCTAATAAAAAATGTAATTGTATAACAAAATTTTGCTAGCACTTCCACAAATGGTTTAATTTATGTACAATGTTACTAATTCAAACGGTAGTGATTTACCTGAAAATATGACACAAGCATCTTCACGTCAAACGCCTCGTAGAGGTAGAGTATTTCCTGAACGACAATTGTCAAAAGAAGAGTTGGAGCAGCGTAAAGCAGAAAAAGAAGCTTTTTCCCGGCGTTGTCGTTTAATTTTTGATCGCGTACAGCCCGAACTAATTAAAGACCATTACGACTGGTTCATTGTGATTGAGCCAGATAGTGGAGATTATTTTATTGACCAAGATGAAAAAGTTGCTAGAGCAAAAGCTGGTGAGAAACATCCTAGCAAATTACGCCTGATCATGCGAATCAATGAAACAGGAACCTGTGGCAGAGTATGATAACAGGTCAGTTTAATAGCCAGGGTGAGCTGGTATTTGACATTAGTTTAGTAGCAGCAGATAAAGACGAGTTACTAGTCAATACGGTTCTTGATACGGGTTTTACTGGGTGGTTAGCACTTGACACTCAAGACGCAGAAAGCCTTGGATGGGTTTTAAATACACAAGAACAACGTAAAATGAACACTGCGTGGGGAGAAGCCGACTTTGACATTTACGAGGGGACAATATCTCTAGATGATGAACAATTTACTATTGAAGTTTTGGCTGGCAATCAGTTTGAAGGCATTCTTTTGGGTGTATACTGGCTGCAAATAAAGCCTTTAGTTGCAAATTTTCCAGCAGGGGTGTTGACATTGGGTTAACGTAAACATCAAAAATATGACACAAGCATCCTCACGTCAAACGGCTCGTAGAGGTAGAGTATTTCCTGAAAACCAATTGTCTCTTGAAGAACAAGCGCGACTTGAAGCAGAAGACAAGGTATTTTACAAGCGCTGCCGCGCAATTTTTGACCGTGTGCAGCCTAAACTTATTAATAATCATTACGATTGGTTTATTGTAATTGAACCTGATAGCGAAGACCATATCATTGAGCAAGATGTAGACGCTGCTAGAGCAAAATCACGTGAAAAATATGGTAGCAAAATGCGTATGTTGATGCGATTAAACGAAACAGGAACTTGTGGAAGAATATGATATCAGGTGAATTTAATAGTCAGGGTGAGTTACTCTTTGAAATTGAATTAATAGCTGCGGACGGTAGCAAGATTCCTGTTAAAGCATTACTAGACACAGGGTTTTCTGGTTGGTTAGCCATTGATGCTCAGGATGCAAATAGTCTTGGATGGATACGTGAAAACCAAACGGAAGATATGTTGACAGCGCAGGGTGAGGCACAGTTTACTTTATATACTGGAGCAGTCTTTTTAGATGAACAAGAGTTTTCTATTTCTGTATTAGCAGGAAGACAACTACAAGAGATTTTACTAGGCGTTCAATGGCTACAAACAAAGCGTTTAGTCGCAGATTTTCCCGCAGGTGTATTGACCGAAGGGTTAGCCTAATATCAACTAACTTTGGATGGCAAGATATCTTGTAACCTTGCTACCATTTCCGCACGCGCGCTGACTTCGAGTTTACGAAACATTCTTTTTAATGCTTGTTTCACAGAGTTTTGTGTAATCCAAAGTTTTTCTCCTATTTCAGCATTCGTTAAACCGCGCGCTACAAGTTCGGCAATTTCTAATTCACGCGGAGTTAAGAGACTCGAAGCAGTAATATTAGAAGATGGTTTAGGTTGCGCTCGTAGCGATGCCAATTTAGCTGATAAATGTAAGCACAATGCACTTAAATCAGCTAAATCATTTGCTGTAAAGGCGGGGTTTCCTTTGGCGCGCGCTAAATTTAATGTTCCCACAAGGTGCCCGTCAGCGACAATTGGACCACTCATTACGTGTGCATGGTCATCGCGCGAACAAAATTGTTTCCAGTCACCAGCGGGTAATATTAATTGTTCATGTGCTGGTGCGTGACGTTCAACAACATATTTACCAACAGGGTTTCCCCGTAAGCAAACTTCAGGGATGTCGGGAAAACCTTGAGAATTTACCTTTACTTCGGGTTGCTCATCTAAAAGATAAATACCCCAACGCTGTACGTCAAAGTGTTCACCTACCGTTTCCATGACAGCAAGTTGCAGTTGTTGTTCGGTTTGGGCGCCAGCTATTGCATCAAATACGGTGTGGAGCTCATTTGGCATAAGTGTACCCAGTTGGGGTCTAGGCGGACTGACTCTATTACTTCTATCCTAGTAGATAACAGAAGCAAGTAAAAGCAAACATATACAATACTCTATAGGAGAAGTCCATGACAGCCACACAAGTATCAGCTAAAGAGCTTTTCCGCGCTGCCTACGAAAACCGTTACACCTGGGACAAAGATTTCCCTGGTTACACAGCTGATATTACCTACAAGTATGATGGTAAAGAGTATACAGGTAAAGTTACTATCGGCGCCAATATGAAGGCGGAAGTATTGGGTGTTGAAGACGAAGAGGCACAAAAAGCAATTCACGGTCAAGCATGGGAAATTGCTGTTCACCGTGTCCGTCGTACCTTTGAACAAACCCACGGCGAAAATACCTTTACATATGGCGCCACAGATGAAGATGGTGCAGTAGAACTTTTAATGGGTGGTAAAGCAACAGGTGACAAATACAAAGTTCGTAACAACGAAGTTAGCTTAGTTCACCGTCACATTCACAATGTAGTTGTCACTATCAACACCTTCAGCAGCCATGATACAGGTGAAGGATACCTTTCCCACACCTACGACTCGATATACCATGACCCTCAAACAGGCGAACAAAAAGGTGGTATGAGTTATTTCGTAGATGAATATGAGAAAGTAGGTAAATACTTTATTCTCAACCGTCGCGAAATTACTACCGATGTTGATGGTAAACCCTCTGTTCAAGAATTTGTCTTCTCCAACATCAGATTACTAGAACCTGCTGCTTAGGTTTTATTCAGAACATACTGTAGAACTATCTTGTAGAACTATCTTGTGGAAAGGGCATCCTTGCCCGTCCCATAGCACAAATACTTAAAATCCCGATTTCTTCAAGAAGCCGGGATTTTTAATTTTTTCCGTAATGTAATTACTTTAGCTTGAAGTTTGTAAATAATAGTATCTTTAATTTATATATGTAACAGGCAAGATGCCTGTTCCACAACATTGATAGTTCTAAAGTATTCATAATTAATATGGTTGAAATTTTAATATCATTTTGTCTACTTAAATTCGGAAACTTGTATACCAGTATTTTATGTATATATTTGTAATTTTTCTTCACCTTGAAGCAATGTAAATTTATCTTTTGTAACAATTAGATGTAGAAAGCCTTTTTTGCTGCAAATTGAGCAGTTACATTCGTCTAGTTTATGGTTGTCTACTGTGACTTGGAAGCGGATGGCACCGCAATGACATCCACCTTGATATGTTATTGTTTGGTTGGTTATTGGCATGATGATTTAAGAGGATTGAACCACATAATCCGGAGGATTTCCCGCAGGGTAGTCACAAAGGACACAAAGAAAGAAAGAAAGAAAGAAAGAAAAGATAGTTTTTAATTTATTTTACTATTTATGAGTGTTTATCAATTTCCAAATGATTTTTGTTGGGGTGTTGCTACTGCTTCTTATCAAATTGAAGGTGCAAGTGAGGAAGATGGGCGCCAAGCTAGTGTATGGGATACTTTTAGCAGTACTCCTGGTAAGGTACTGAATGGTGATACTGGAAAGGTTGCTTGTGACCATTATCATCGGTATGAAGCTGATGTGGAGTTAATGGCTTCTTTGGGTGTAAAGCATTACAGGTTTAGTATTGCGTGGGCACGAATTATTCCTGATGGTAGGGGAAATGTTAATGAGGCTGGTGTTGATTTTTACAAGCGTTTAATTGATTGTTTGCTTAAATATGGCATTACGCCACATGCTACTTTATTTCACTGGGATAGTCCCCAAGCGTTAGAAGATAAATATGGTTCATGGCGCCATCGTCAAATGGCTTATGATTTTGCTGATTATGTAACGGCGGTGGTTACTAGGTTGGGTGATAAAGTTACTAACTGGATGACTATAAATGAAATTCCCTGTTTTACCCATATGGGTTACGATGTGGCGCAAGAACCACCTCATGCACCTGGTACTCGTGTAAGTAGTAAAAAGGAAGTATGGCAAACTTCCCATCATGCCATTCTTGCACACGGTTTAGCATGTCAAGCTATCCGCGCGGCAACTCCAATACCTTGTAAAGTTGCAATAGTTGATAATATGAGTGTGACTGTACCAATTAGCGAGTCACCAGCTAATATTGAAGCTGCAAAAAAAGCTTTACATACTTCTATGCAAAATGGTGGGATTATTTTTCCCCTGTTAACAGGCGCCTACAGTTCTACAATATTGGAAGAACTTGGTGAAGAGGCGCCAGATATTCAGCCAGGAGATTTAGAAATTATTCATCAACCACTCGATGCTATTGGGTTGAATATTTACACGGGTGGATATGTACGCTCGGCAGATAATAATCGCGGTTATGAGTTTCTGGATTTACCTGAAGGTTATCCACGAATGTATATGCCTTGGTTGAATATCTTACCTGAAAGCATTTATTGGGGTATTCGACATATCAGCGAAACGTTAGGACATCCAAATTTACCTGTATTTATCACCGAAAACGGTTGTGCAGCACAAGATGAAGTTAATGCAGCAGGTGAAATTATTGATGTTGACCGCATTATGTATCTTCGTCAATATCTCAAAGCAGCACACCGCGCGGTAAGTGAAGGATACCCATTAAAAGGCTATTTTTTATGGAGTTTTATGGATAACTTTGAATGGGCTTGGGGTTATGGGCGCCGTTTTGGCATTACATATATAGATTATGCAACGCAACAACGTATTCCCAAAGCTAGTTTTGACTGGTACAAAGAATGTATTCGTCAAAACAGCGTAGCGTAGGCGCCAATATTTAAAGAATTAACATTATGAAATTAAACGAAGTAGTACCTTGGGGCAGAACATTAGAAGAATACAAGCTAATGTTCAATCTATCAGAAACAGATTTAAAAACTAAAATTCTTGGATGCGGTGATGGTCCTGCTAGTTTCAACACCGAAATGACGCAACTAGGATATTCGGTTGTATCCATCGACCCAATATATCAATTCTCTGCTCAACAAATCAAACAGCGAGTAGAAGAAATTTACGAACCAATCATTTCTCAACTTAAGCAAAATTCCAGCCGTTTCGTTTGGAAAAATTTCTCGAATGCTGATGAACTCGGTCAAATTCGTCTTGCCACAATGGAAAAATTTTTAATTGATTATGAAGCAGGCAAAGCAACAGGACGTTACCTATATCAATCTTTACCACATTTAGAACTAGCTGACAATCAGTTTGAATTATGCTTATGTTCTCATTTACTTTTCTTATACTCGCAACAGCTATCGCTTGATTTTCACATTGCTTCGATTTTTGAACTTTTAAGAATATCTCGTGAAGTTCGGATTTTTCCTTTACTTAATCTTGATTGTCAAATATCACCTTATCTTGAACCAGTAATTCAGGAGTTATCGAGTAAAGGTATGAATGTAGACCTTCAAACTGTAAATTATGAGTTTCAAAAAGGAGGTAATCAAATGTTGAAAATTAGTCATCATGTGGAAACCTAACCCCCTAACCCCCTTCCCTTGAAGGATACTGCTGGTCATTCAGGGGTATCGCCCCTCACATTCACGATTTTGCGTTGTTTCCGGAAATGTAGAGACGCGAAATTTACCTGCGGTACACTCCGTGAACGCGTCTCTACACGCCTGTTTTCACGGAATAAAGGGTGTTACCCCCTATTCGCCAGCAGTATCCTTGAAGGGAAGGGGGAAAATCTTAAGCCTCGGTCAGAACATATAGCGTTATCATTCTACACAGTGAAGCTAACCCATAAAAATTAATAAACAAAAATTATGTGGCCAACCTGCATAAATAATTTACACAAGATTGAAAATTCATTAAGAGCGGAAGTACCAAAATTTATAAGGCAAGCATTCAATAGCAAAGGAATATTTAATGATGACAAAATGTTTATTCCTATTCGTATATTGAACAAGCAAACCGTAATAACATCTTTTGTCACTGCCGCGCGTGTAATTACGAGTGGGTAGATTCATCAAAACATGTTGTGTGTAAAAAATACAGCAGTAAGGACATAGAAACTATCTCGTGCTGGCAATTTCCTGACGATTAAATAAGCTAATAAAAAGTATATACAGAGAATTTATTAGCGATTCATATTATATAGATATTTTGTTCACAAATTATTTAGGAATGCGATAAATATTTATCACTATCCATACATATTTTTAGATTTTTCGCGGCGCTCGCTTGGGACAATTTATAGCATATAATGCTAGCCTGCGAAGGCAGGCTTTGCTTGTATAGGTATCGAATTTTAGCAAAGGTATATTTATAGAAACCGGGCTTTTTCGATGAACTAAAAAAAGTGAAAAATGAACGGGTAACGGTAAGGTATATTCTCGTTCTCAAGTACTTTGATAATTCCAATAATTGGCATTATAAAACTAAAAATACCCAGTACTATTAAAAGCGGAATACCAATTAGTACAAATGCTAATAATCCAAAAACAAATGCCGCTATATAAAGATTAATATGAAAGTTTAAAGATTCTTTAGCATTATCTTTAACTACTGGGTCATTACTAATCGAGAGTATAGCGATTGGTATACCTATTGACACAATTGTAGAACTGAAAAATACAGCTCCGTGACATAGAGCGGATAAAAGCTTACGTTGAGCAATCGTTTCCATACAACAATCCTATGAAGCTGTAATGGTTTTTACTTCTTTATTTTAGCTTTTGTAGGTTGGGTTAACTATCATTCCTATAGAAGATTTTTATATTTAAATCTAGTTTTTGTCGGGTTGCGCGCTTCGTTCACTCAACCTACGACTATAAATAGTCCATGTTAGGATGCTTAGAATTATTAGTAAGGGTGTTAACCAGTCACCCCAACGCGCGTACATTGTTTGGGAGGTGCGTCGATAAATTGTTTCTGCGTGGGTTTCGTAGGTGTTGTGTCCTGATATCCACAAAGTTTGTCCGTGGGGATTGACAAATGCTGATAAACCTGTGTTAGTTGCGCGCGCTGCCCATCTGTCGGTTTCTATCGCGCGCATCGTATCTAATGCATGATGCTGCATTTGCATCGCTTTACTATAAGGGTCGTTGTTGGAAGCGGTAATAATAAATTCTCCACCTGAAAATGCTTGGCGCCGAAATTGTTCTGGAAAAGCAGATTCGTAACAGATACCAGCAATTACACGTCCAAATGGTGTATCAAATATTTGCAAAGTTGAACCTGGTACTTGACGCGCTGTTACTGGTGATAGGCGCCTGATTAATTTACCAAGTATTTCTTCAAATGGTACATATTCACCTAGGGGTACTAGTTTAGATTTCTCGAAGTGACTATAGATTTTACCATCACCTGTAAAGGTAAATAAACTATTGGCGTAAGCATTGCTGTTTGGACGTTCTGCAAAACCACCTATCCAAGCAACAACTCCTTTTTGTTTTACTGCTGCAACTAATGAACTATCTAGTATCTCGCGCGAAAAGTAAGGTAATGCTCCTTCTGGTGTCAGCACTGCATCTACACCTTGGTCTACTAATTTTAAATATCCAGTTGTGTAACCTTCGATTGCACGACGTAATCCATAGTAATCAAACTTGATACGGTTGGGGATATTGCCTTGAATAATTCCTATTTTTAATGCTGTTTCCTTTGGTTGAACTAAAGGTTGGTTGTATAAATTAAAGCCTATTAAATGCAGTATCAAAAACAAGCTTAAAGGTATAAAATAATATTTATTGTATTTGGTATTTTCTCTTGTTTTTATCCACACTTCAGCTATAAGTCCGTTTACTGCAACAATTGAGGCAGTAACAGCACTGGCACCACTATATTGACCTAGGTGTAAAATTACTAGATTATGAGGACTTTGAGTGTATGATAGCGAACTCCACCACAGCGGACCTAGACTCCAAATTCGTTCGAGAACACACCAAAGGGTAGTACCAATTAAAACGCGCAATATTGGGGTGAGAGGAGATGGTTTTAGTTTACGATTAATCCAAAAAAAACAACTTCCCCAACTCATCGCTAGTAGGGTTCCCCAAAATGTTACGAAAGTCCAGGCAAAAAGCGCAATACCTATACTCGATAACCAAGGTACTCCCATCCAAGTTAATGGATGAAGTCCTGTTATCCATGAAAGTGTGGCGCCATAATAACCTATACCCCAGGTGCCTGATAGTCGAAAATATGGTAATTTAATTTTATATTGTGCTGAGTTAAATATTAATATCCATAGTGGGGCAAAAGCAAACCAAGCTAAAAACCAGGCGCCAAATGGTGCAACAGTAAGCCCCATCAGCACTCCACTTGATAGGGCAATTATAGATATCATCAATGGAAAGTTGTGAATGGTTTTTGGTGAGTAAAAATTATTTGTTGGTTTATTACTCATAGTTTTTACTCACCTTTTTTAATCTTTAACTACTCGACTTCAGCAACTTCAGCAACTTCAACACCTTCAGCATCAGGTGGGACTACTGCTACTCCTGTAATTGCGTCGTCTTCGTCGAGACGCTGAACACGTACACCTGTAGCTGAACGCGATTGGATCGAAATTGCGTTGGTTGCCTGCCGAATGATGATACCGCGATTTGTTACCATCATTATTTCATCATCGCTGTTGACAATTTGCAAAGTTGCAAGCTTGTCTTTGGTTTTGCGGTTTTTAAATTTGGTCGCCATCAAACCTTGCCCTGCACGGTTTTGCAGACGGAATTGAGCGACAGGAACACGCTTGCCATATCCTCCCATTGTAATTACCAGTACCCAAGGACCGACGCTTGCGGTTTCGCTAACTTCTGTTACTTCCTCGGTTTCAACTTCAACTTCAATTTCCGGCGCCTCAATTTCTTCTACTTCAGCTTCGTTAGTTGCTGCGAAAGTTTCAAGAATTGCCGCTGGTAAAATATCCATACCAACAAGCTCATCACCTTTTTTAAGTTTCATGGATTTAACACCACGAGTTGCTCTACCCAAGGGACGAAGTTGTTCGTGGTTACAGCGGAAGTGAATTGCCATTCCCAGACGTGAACCAACAAGAACGCTGTCTTCTACTTTTGCACGACGAACCCAACGCAGTTGATCACCTTCTTCTAGTGAGATTGCAATCAAGCCGTTAGAACGAATATTACTAAACGCTTCTAATGCAGTTTTCTTAATATTGCCGCCCTTTGTTAGCATCACGAGATATTCTTCGCTGCTAAACTCATCGACTGGTACGATAGAGGTTATTTTTTCCTCCCTTGGAATTGGCAACATTTGCACGATGGGAGTACCTCTACTTGTGCGTGAACCAACAGGTATTTGGTACGCCTTCAAACAATATACGACACCTCTATCGCTAAAGAACAATACGCTGTCATGGTCGCAACAGGTAAGAAAATGCTCAACGGTATCGTCATCTTTTACCTTAGCTGCTGCTTTACCGCGCGTTGCTCGATGTTGCGCTTCAAAAGTGTTTACTGGCATCCGCTTGATATAACCTTGTTTGGTTAGCAAGATTATAGCCTTTTCGTTAGCGATTAAGTCTGTATCTCCTAAATCGCCTTCCGCGTGCGTAATTAACGTGCGCCGTGGTGTTGCAAATCTTTCTCTTAAATTTGTAACTTCACTTTCGATGATTTCGAGTATTCGCTGACGTTTTGCCAGAATATCTTGTAAATCAGCGATTTGAACTAACAGGTCTTCGTGTTCGTTGCGGATTTTGTCTGCTTCGAGTGCTGTTAACCGTCGCAACTGCATTTGTAAGATTGCATCAGCTTGCACTTCCGAGAGTCCATAAGTTGTGATTAATTCACCTTTGGCTGTTGGAGCATCGGCAGCGCTACGAATTGTGTTGATAATTTGGTCTAGATGCGACAGCGCAATCAGCAGACCTTGTAAAATATGGTCACGTTCTTGGGCTTTTCGTAGTTCGTACTGCGTCCGACGAGTGATTGCTTCGATGCGGAAATCGAGGAATACTTGTAGGAACTGCCCGATAGTTAGTATTTGCGGTTCGCCGTTTACTAACGCCAACATATTGGCGCCGAAGTTTGCTTGTATAGGAGTTTGTTTATACAAGTTATTGAGAACTACACGGGGATAAGCATCGCGTTTTAGCTCGATAACAATCCGCATTCCATCACGGTCACTTTCATCGCGAATATCAGCGATTCCCTCAATCCGTTTATCATTAACCAACTCGGCAATCTTTTCGATCAAAGCTGCTTTGTTGGTTTGATAAGGTAACTCGGTGACAATTATTGCTTCCCTATCTGGGCGCCCACGATGTTCGATTGTTTCGATATTCGCAACACCGCGCATTGTTATCGAACCGCGTCCAGTCATGTAGGCATCTCGAATTCCAGAGGTGCCTAAAATAGTGGCGCCTGTTGGAAAATCGGGGCCGTGGATATACTGCATCAACTCGTTATTTGTGATTTCTGGGTTGTGTATAAGTGCTACTAGCCCATCAATCAACTCTCCCAAATTGTGCGGGGGAATATTCGTTGCCATTCCAACGGCAATACCCGACGAACCGTTTAATAATAATTGCGGTACGCGTGCGGGTAAAACGGTTGGTTCTTGCTGCGAACCATCGAAGTTACTGGCAAAATCTACAGTTTCCGACTCGATATCTTGCAATAGTGCATTCGTGGTCAGCGCTTGCAACCGAGATTCGGTATATCGCATCGCCGCTGGTGGGTCATTATCGACTGAACCGAAGTTACCATGCCCTTCGATTAAAGGTGAGCGCATCGAAAAATCCTGCGCCATCCGTACTAAGGCATCGTATACTGCCGTATCGCCGTGTGGGTGATATTTACCTAATACTTCCCCAACTACACGCGCGCATTTACGAAAAGGTCGGTCGTGCGTTAAGCCCAACTCATGCATGGCGTAGAGAATGCGGCGATGCACAGGTTTCAGACCATCCCTGGCATCTGGCAGCGCCCTACCCACGATGACACTCATTGCATACTCCAGGTAAGACCTGGACATTTCATTCCGTAGGTCTGTTGGGATAATCCTCTCCTGAGAGAATGTCATAGCCTAAATAACTCCAAAAATCGCTGTTTTTAGCCTTGATAGCCGTTATAAAGCCAAATTATTCCTTACTTCTCTTGAATAATTGCCATATTTGTATATAATTCTATCACAGAATGTTCTTTTTATGCTCCAGAGAGGCTGATTTCAAGATAAAAAATACTGATTCAAAAATTAAAAATTAGACACAATTTTTTGCAATCAAGCCAAAATACAATATAGCAAATTTTTTTAGATATTGCAGGCGTTATATGGACAAGACAAATTCGATGGATTGAAATAATCATAATCATGCATTTATCTTATAAAAATATAGTTGAAATATTAGAGTTATTGATTTAACATTATAAATATCAAAATGATAGTAATAATAAGCTTTGTGGGTAAGTATATTCAAATAATTGCTTTCATGTATATGATGGTTTTAAGAAAAAATAATAATCAAAATAAGCCTTAAGACAGTGTGCGTGTAAGGATTGTCGAAATTATGATATAAACAAACAAGTTGAGGGTCAAAATCATGAGTGAAGAAAAAGAATCAAAAAAAGCAGAAAAATCCGACTCTGAAAGTAGCGCAGAGCAGCTCAGTCCGGAGATATTAGATATGATTAAGCACCCTCCCAGAATTGATGATGTCATGCGTGATTTGCCTGCTGAAGAACTGAGATCTAACCCAGCAGTGGCGCCTGAAATGCTTGACGATCGACCACAAGATTTAGGATAAGAATAAGAAGTGCTGAGTGCTGAGTGCTGAGTGCTGAGTTAAGAGTTAGGAGTAGAGACGCGATTAATCGCGTCTGTACAAAGAGCAGAGTAGGGAGTTTAAAATTTACTCAGCACTTGAAACTCAGCACTCAGCACTAATAACTCAGCACTTAGATTTCCTTTACAATTTCAAAATTGCTGCTATTTATGTCCGTGCTATGCTACCAGTCATATACTCTGACGAGTTTCTTCAACATCAAACAGGAAGGGAACATCCAGAAAGACCGGAACGTTTAAGTGCTATTACTGCTGCACTACGTGAAAGTAATATCGCATCTCAAATCGAATGGCGCCTGCCCACTCCAGCAAGTCAACGTTCTTTAGTAAAATTAATAGAACAAACCCACGACTCCAGCTATATTCAGAAAGTTCAAGAAATATGCTTGAATGGCGGTAGTTTTATAGACTATGAGACAACCGTTTCCCCTCAAAGCTATGATGTTGCTTTACTAGCTGTAAGTGCATGGTTGGATGGAGTTGAGATTGTTTTGGAAACAGGTAAACCCGCGTTTGTTTTGGCACGTCCACCTGGACATCATGCTGAACGCGAGACTGGAATGGGGTTTTGCGTATTTTCTAATGCTGCAATTGCAGCTGCTCATGCTCTTGAAAAACCTGGTATTGATCGTGTTGCAATTCTAGATTGGGATGTCCATCATGGCAATGGTACTCAAGCGATAGTCGAAACAAATCCACAAATAGCGTATTGTTCCTTACATCAATATCCGTGCTATCCTGGAACTGGTAAACACACAGAACGTGGATTTCACGATAATGTTTTGAATCTACCATTTCCACCTGGTAGCGATATTAGCCTTTATCAGCCAGTATTTGAAAAAAAAGTAATACCCTTTTTATCGAACTTTGAACCCGATTTACTTATCGTCAGCGCTGGTTATGATGCTAATGCTGATGACCCACTGGCAAATATTAACCTCCAACCACGAGATTACGGATTGTTTACCGATTACTGCTTACAGATAACTCGTAAAATTTTGTTTGGTTTAGAGGGAGGTTACGATTTGAACACACTTTCTCAATCTGTAGTAGCAACTATTGAACGGTGCTTGTAGTAATCATTTGCAACGGATGCAACGGATGTAAAGGATAAGTAGGGTGCGTGACGCTACTAAAATTTTAAAACGAAGCGCAGTGCTGGTAGCGTCACGCACCCTACAGTTGAATGGCACTTACTTAACGTATTAATGGTGCGTGAAAGCACTGTATTTGGCGTTACATTGCTTGATAGTAATAGCTTTCACGCACCCTACCCCAATTTATTGGCGCCTCAAAATGCTTAAGTCAGTGACATTCCACCCTACAGTTGAATGGCACTTACTTAACGATGTTTATGGTGCGTGAAAGCACTGTATTTCGCGTGCTTATTGATTGATAGTAATAGCTTGAAAGCACCCTACCCAATTTATTGGCGCCTCAAAATGCTTAAGTCAGTGACATTCCACCCTACAGTTTAAAATAAATTATCCGTTACATCCGTTTATAATCCGTTGCCACCTTACCCGATTAATTTTTGCCAGCTTGCAGGTCCAATAATTCCATCAGCAAACAAACCATTTTGCCGTTGGAATTTTTTTACTGCTTCTTCGGTTCCCAGACCATATACTCCATCTATCTCAACACCCATACGGTGCTGTATATACCGAATTACAAGACCTCCAGCATGATTGGCTCTAATAATTCGCTTTGCTAAAATTTGATTAATAGCTGCCCAGCTTGTTTGACTTGCAACTCCAGTAACTAGTAGTCCAACGATACGCTGAAACTTTTCGAGTGCAAATTTTGTTTGAACATCGATAGTATTGTCTTCTATCAATACTTTTCCGTTTTGGTCAGTGATTTTGAGTCGGTTCAACGCACGCTGTAATCGTAAGACCGATGTATCAATATTGTCTTCTTCGTCAGGTAATGAGTTAACAGGTTGCGAAGGTAGTTGTCCGGTCAAACCTTTAACAATAGCATTGGCTATCGCTTCTGGATTATATAAAGCCATATCCTTTTTTGAGTCAAGAAAACAGCTTTCTATTAATATTCGAGCCATATTTGTGTTTCTCAACACAAATAAATGCGAACCATTTTTGACACCACGATTGAAAAAACCTATCTTAACTATTTCATCTAATACTGTTTTAGCAATTTTTCTACTTTGTTCCCCAACTGCATACACTTCTGTACCGTTTGCTTGTTGGTTAAAGGCATTAAAATGAATTGATACGAATGTTTCAACTTTTGCAGAATTGGCTCGATCACATCTTTGTGATAGTGATTCTCTGACTGTTCCTGCTCTTTGCGGTCTACACTCGATTACTTCATGTCCTAATGCTCTTAACTTAGATATTACCCGATTTCCTACATCTACAGTTAAATTATCCTCGAATTTAATACCACGGGCGCCTGTATCAGGGGCACAATTATGCCCAATATCGATTCCAAATTTCATGGGAAGCACCTCCACCAGGGATAATGTTACTTTCGTTAGTTACTTGAAAAATTAATGTATAATTTATTACTTAATGTTTGATTGCTAAAATCTAATATACATCAATTTTCCACTTAAATATAAGTACTTTATACGACATTTTACAGAGAACAGGCATGATAAAATATATAGCAAAATTATTGATTTTAGAAAGTAAAATCAAGTGGAATGCATAAGTAAAAAACACATAAATTATGTGCTAATTAAAGCAGTATTTAGTAATGTGATACGTACAGAAACTGGGTTTATAACAAAATACCTTTGAATAATCTTGAAAAATATGACATTGAAGAGGGAATTGAAACTTTAATCATAATGATTGGTGCAAATAATGCACTTGGCTCAATTTTAACTTTGAATGTTTCGTGGAGCGATGTTGGTTACGATGATATGGATGTCAACGATAAATATAGAGTTTGGCGCCGAACTTAATCCTACAGCTAAAATTGAATAGGAACTTACTAATACACAGACACCAATGTTCGGCAAATATCAACAAAGTCAACTACGTATCGAAGTCGAGGCGCCTTTTTCAGCCATAAGCAACAGTTTGCTGCGTCCTGCAAACCTGGCAAAATGGCTACCCTCCGGTAATTTTACAAACTCAATGCCAGATGAGTTGCGTCCAGGGTTGGAATTTACGCGCGTTCTTGGACCAATTTCCATTCACCACCGAGTCGAAGTCGTTAATTCTGACAGCTTACGTTTATTACTAAGTCAAGGAATTGATGGTTTTCACGAATGGTACTGGGGTGATGGTTGGGTACAATCACGTATAGAAGGAGTGACTGTTTTACCATTGTCATTAGGACAAACACTCTCCTTATTGAGCTTGCGGCAATTTCTAGCAAGTGAGAAAAAATCTAATTAGTTGTTAAAGTTTTAGGGTAGTATGTGTCTGTTACTCTTATTGTAAGCAATAATTAAATAGAAACTCTACCCAAAAAATGGGCAGACATTCAGCTCGATTATTCTTGAAGATTATCCTTATTTGTCCCAGGAAGATATCAAATTTGCTCTTATTTATGTAAAAGCGTATCCAAACGTTGGGCACCCGAAACAATTATGAAGTAGCGGTAATTTTTTAGAAGTCTGATACTAAAGCTTTCATTTTCAAATCGTATACTTGACTGACTGCCTTAACGATGTCGCGTTTATTGGTCTCTAGCTTGAGCTTATCGACAGCTTGGTTCAAAGTATCTCCACTGCGTATCAACTTCACTAGGCTTTTTTGCTCTGTTTGATTCAATATTTTACCGATTTCGCGGTTACGTCTTTGATTTATTGCTTGAATCATTTGACGCTGACGGGGAGTTAGGTCGAGTTCGATTAAATTTGCTGATTCTGTATTATTAACAACTACACTTGTATTGAATTGTGTTGGTAGTGCATTTGCTATCCCTGGCGCCACAAATACAGTGGCAAATACTAGCACTATCAGTAAAAGTTGCCGAGCTAAGTAATTCATTATACTTACGTTCCTCCCAGAAAACATCCACTAAGTATAATTTACCAGTGAATGGGAACTAGGAACATAAACACTATGATTTAACTATGATTTAACTCGGCGTAGGTTGCGGGTGGCGATTTAGAATAGCTTTTGTTTTGAATGCGCTTAATTCCATAATTGCCTGAATTGTGTCCCACTGCTCGTGGTTAATTTCTAATGTGCTGATAGCATCTTCGAGGTCATGACCGTGGCGAAGCAAATGTTCTAGTCGGCGCCGTTGTGATGGGTTAAGAACGGCAGTAATTTCACGGTTACGACGTTGACGTACTGCTTGTAACTCTTGGTGTTCCTGGGGAGTAAAGTTTTCTTGCTTCGATAGTTGGGGTAAGTCTAATTGACCTGGAGTTCCATTAGCAATATCCGGCGACATCAAAACAAAAATGATAATTAGTGCCAAAATAGACAGCAATTTTTTCAAGTTAACGACTATAGCCATAGTAGATTTGTTGATTAGAGGTTTGGAATAGGGGATTCCCCAACTAAGAATAGTCAGTTCGGTCGGTTTAATATGTTCTTTCTATGACTTACCAAGGATATTGATAATTAAAAAAAATATATGAGTCACATTAGAATTACAATCTTTTATATTTCCGGACTCAAGGTTATCATCAAAAAAACCAACGAAGGTAACGACTATGAGCGAGCAAGTTTTGGAAAAAGATGAAGTTAGCACTGTTGGACACGATGTACCTGACGTAAAAGCTGATACACCTATCGATTTAGAAGCCACATTTCGCGAATCCCATGTGCAAGAAATCTTAGACCGACTTGACCAAGAGCTAGTCGGGTTGCAAGCTGTCAAAAACAAAATCAAGGAAATGGCAGCTTTGTTGTTGGTTGACCGCGTTCGCAAAAGTCTAGGTTTAACCGCAGGCGCCCCAACTTTACATATGACGTTTTTGGGGAACCCGGGTATGGGTAAAACTACAGTCGCGATGCGGATGGCAGAAATTTTGCATCGTCTTGGCTATATTCGCAAGGAAAATGTCATGTTAGTGACGCGCGATGATTTAGTCGGACAGGGTATTGGACAAACTGGCCCGAAAACGCGCGAAGTTTTGAACAACGCAATGGGTGGGGTATTACTCATTGATGAAGCGTATACTTTATTTCGTCCAGATAATCCTGGTGACTTCGGTTTAGAAGCAATCGAAATTTTAATGCAGGTAATGGAAAATCAGCGCGATGATTTAGTTGTAATTCTCGCTGGTTATAAGCAGCAGATGGATCATTTCTTCCACAGCAATCCTGGGATGAATTCGCGTATCGGTTTGCACATCGAGTTTAATGATTATTCTGTTGATAACTTGATGATTATTGCCAATGCAATATTGCGAAATCAACATTACCACTTTAGCCCAGATGCTGAGAAAGCTTTTCGTGAATATTTAATTAGACGCAAAGCAATGCCGCATTTTGCCAACGCGCGCTCGGTGCGAAATGCTATAGATAGAGCGCGTTTGCGTCAAGCAAATCGTTTATTGAATATGCGCGATAGACAGGTAACAAGGGATGATTTGATGACTATCGAAGCTGCAGATATTTTAGCTAGTCGCGTGTTTAGAGACGGTGTGCCTGATTGTGAGACTGAAAGTTAGCAACGGTAACACTCCTGTAACGGATAGTTGATTTTTTAAAATTAATGATCCGTTACATCTGTTAATAATCCGTTGCTAACTTTTATTTTGTAACCGTAAGCATTCAACGGTGTAAAAAATAGCAGTTACTGTTAATAAAATCAGTGACAAATTTGGTAATTCCTTGATATAGTTACCTTTTGACCATAATAGTCCACCAGAAATCAAAAAGGCTAATATTAGTAAAATGTATTGTTGTTGAAATAACTGCGGACGCACAAGTGAGATTAAAGATAGTGCTATAGCTGTGATAATTAGTGTAGTAACTAGCATTTTATTTTAATTTTTGTCTTAATAATATAGAGTTACTTGCTGAAAATAGAGCTGCTCCTGAAAGTAAATATTCTACGGTTTGAATTTCTTGAGTTGTATATTTATCCTGAAACAGGAACAAAATACCGCACAAACAAAAAACTGCTGCGAATACTGCATCGTAATCGCGCGCTAGTCGTGAGTAAATAGAACGTAATAAAAATAAACCTACTCCGGCGCCAATTAATGCTACACCCAATAAGATAACTAGCGTATCAGCAGCATCTTTAAACAAAAATACTCCTACGGCGCCTGCAAATGGTATGTATCTAGCTGTTGATAAAGTTGGAATTAACCAATTTGGAGGTACTGACGTGCGTTGAATATCCTCCATATTAGTGCTGTTAGGGGTGGCAAAAGATACCTGTTGAACTGTTGCTCCTGGTAGTCTCGAATTTTCTGTACTTACTGGTTGTGTTGGCACCACTGGTATTGTTAACTGTTCAATATCTTGTAAAACTTCGTTTGCTGTTTGATAGCGCGTAGTGAAGTGATAACGCACCATTTTTTCTAATATTGCCTGTAGTCGTGGTGAAATACTAACTTTGTCTTGCCAAACTACCTCCCCTGTTTCGGGGTTTTCAATAAGTTGAGTTGGTAATAATCCTGTTAATGCTTGAATTGCTACTATACCTACTGCGTAAATATCACTATTTTGTCTTGGTCTGCCTTGCGATTGTTCGGCACTCATATAACCTGGTGTGCCAATTGCTACTGTTGCTGGCATTTGACTATCAACAGCCATTTGAGTGCGCATTTGTTTGACAGCGCCAAAGTCAATAAGTACTAACTTTGTATCAGCATCACGTTTAATTAAATTATCTGGTTTTATATCGCGATGAATAACTCCAAAGCTGTGTACAAAATCAAGTACCCGCAAAACATCTTGCAGCATTTGGACAACTTGACTTTCGCTCCAAGGTGTACCGGGACGTATGTAATGACCTAATGGGCGCCCAACGATTAACTCTTGCACTAAAAAAAACTGTTGGTCTTCTTCAAAGTATGCTAGGAGACGGGGTATTTGGTCGTGGTTGCCTAATTGCTCTAAAATTTCGGCTTCACTATTAAATAAACGCCGTGCTATTTGCAAATACTGCGTATCAGAACTAGCAGGTTTGAGCAGTTTGAGAACGCACTTTGGGTTGCCTGGGCGCCGAGTATCCTGGGCAATGTAAGTTTCGCCAAACCCTCCCGAACTCAGGATTTGCACGACTTGGTAACGTCCATCTAATAGCTTTCCTAGCATAGGATATTTCAAACAGTTTTTTTATGCCTATATGATGCCATATTTATAACAAGGGTAGTATAAACACACATTTAGTCAAAAGTTAGTACTTAGCACTCAGCACTCAGCACTCAGCACTCAGCACTCATAACTATTATTACTCCACAACTTCGTTCACTGGGAACCTGTCAATTAGTTGGACGGCACGACGCGCGTTACTATATAAAACTTCTGATAAAAATGGCACGTGGGGTATTTGCGAGAGCAAATCAAGCGTTCGCCGTAATATCCGCACTACATCACCTTCATCTAGCGTCGTGTTTTCACACAACTCTACCCATTCGACACCTAATGCCCATTGTTCAACTAAAGCAATTATGTTGATATAGCGATTTTCCAAACCAACTGGCAATGCGACACCATGACGGTATTGAACTTTTAACAGCGAGCGGCGTATATTTCGTAACCTCGACCACGCATCATCAATTTCTTGTGAAAGTCCATACCGCACAAAGCTATCGGGACGGGGGGTTTCTGTTACTAATGCTGCAACTGTTGCCGCTAAGAAGTGAGGGTCAAGGTTATCGAGTTCTCCGCTATGAAGCGCTAAACCTAACCATAATTCGTTTTCACCGCGAATTGCCGCTGCTATTTGCCCAAGCCGAGTTGGAACTAAATTATCAAGGCATTGGAAATGCTGCAAAATATCAATCAAATTGATAAACTCTTCCCAATGTCGCTGTGATTGTTGTTCTACAGCACTTTCCAACTCTTCAAGTTCGCTAGCTATTTCTGTTAAACGGTTTCTGCGTTTAAATATGGCAGATACATTACCCGACTGATGCAGAGGATGTGCTTCGATTTGAGCTTGAACTGCTGCAACACGGGCAAGCTGCTCTCGAACTTCTGGAGCTATGTGTAATTCGGGGTCTGGCTCTGGTATTTGGGAAGTTAGAACCACAGTACTGCCGTCTCCTCGCCACGTTTGTCCAGGTTTAATTGCTAATTCTGGGGGTGGTATTAAATCGGGTGGTATATCAATAGGTGGTAATTCACCATATAAATCTACTACATCTCCGATAGTTGCTACATACCAACGATTATCACGTCCGAGACAAACTAAATAAGGCGCCGAACCTGAACCTGGTGATTTGCTGACAATGGCGGCTGTAATTGGTGTTGAAACTGTGATATTTTTACCTTTCAAGCTGACCAAAGTTCCTGCCATTGCGAAGCCAAGCATCATGCTAATTTCTTCTTGCCTAGTTGCTACCGCTTGTTCTTGGAGTGTTTTTAGTAGTTGCTTTTCGACTTTTAACCGTGAGCGTAATTTTTCATAAACAGCGATTTCATGTTCCCC
Organism: Calothrix sp. CBUCES-K 9914; assembly: GCF_059640475.1. NCBI lineage: Bacteria > Bacillati > Cyanobacteriota > Cyanophyceae > Nostocales > Calotrichaceae > Calothrix > Calothrix sp. CBUCES-K 9914. The sequence continues at coordinate 33,019 of NZ_JBXXZH010000027.1, read as the reverse complement.
GACTGCATCAATTTGAGCTTGAGTTTCTTCAAGTTGGCGCCGTAATTCGTTGATATGTTCGTACTGTGGTCGGAGATGGAAGTTAGCTAGATATTGTCCAAAGCTGCGCTCGATAAGTTCCTTAGCTTGTTCGAGGGTATGGGTTTGTAACAAGTTTAAAACCATGCCATAGCTTGGAGTAAACTGACTAACTAAGGGGTCAGGTTGGGATGTTCCTAAATATGCTGCTTCCTTGGCACCTTCAAATGGCGTTTGTAATGTTACCACGTGACCCTCTTTATCCATACCTCGTCTTCCTGCACGTCCTGCCATTTGCAGAAACTCGGAGGCATTTAACAAGCGGTGCCCAGTATCGGTACGTTTCGAGAGACTGGAAATTACGGTTGTACGCGCGGGCATATTTATACCAGCGGCTAAGGTTTCGGTGGCGAAGACAACTTTGATTAAACCTTGCTGGAAGAGTTCTTCGACTAATACCTTCCATGCTGGGAGAATTCCAGCGTGGTGTGCAGCGATACCTCGGTAAAGCGGAGCAATTTGTCCAGAACGACCAGCGTCGGGGTTGCGACTTAAAAAATCATCAATTTGGACTCTTAGTTGGTATGCTTCATCAGGGTTAACAAGCCAAATGTCCCCAACTTCTGCAACAGCTTTATCACAACCGCGACGGCTGAAAATAAAGTATATTGCTGGTAACATATCGCGTTCTGAAAGTTTGCTTAGAGTAAAAGCAATACTTGGTGCCTCTGGTCTGCCATTTCTGCCCCCATCACCATCACTCCTACGCTTTTTCTTTTGTATTAACCGTGGATTTATTTTGTTTTCGCTCTCGTTGAGAAGGGGAAATAAACCTTTAGTATTGCCGAAGTGAAATTGTAGAGGAACGGGGCGGAAATCAGAGTAAATTAAGTCAGTTGGTCCGTGGACTTGGTTGAGCCAGTCGGTTAGTTGGTCGCTGTTTGCTACGGTTGCTGAAAGAGCTACCAATTGTACTTCTCTTGGACAATAGATTATCGATTCTTCCCAAACTGTACCGCGTTGACGGTCGTTCATGTAGTGACATTCGTCGAGTACTACTGCATCTACATCTGCTAACGAGATACCAACTTGTCCAATTGGAGTACCATATAGCATGTTGCGGAAAATTTCTGTGGTCATCACCAAGATAGGCGCCTCGCGGTTGATCGAAGCATCACCTGTTAATAGACCTACTTGGTCGGAACCAAACTTCTCCCGAAAATCGCGTAGTTTCTGATTTGATAACGCTTTCAGGGGTGTGGTATAAAATACTCGCTTACGTCGTGCTAGCGCGCGGTAAATAGCATATTCACCAATTAAGGTTTTGCCAGAACCTGTTGGCGCACAGACAACGACGGAACGTCCAGCGTTGAGAGAAGCGACGGCATCAAGCTGGAAAGTATCCAGTTCAAATGGAAATATGACTTTTGGGTCAACTTCTGAAGAAGGTACAGTATAATTCACAAATGGAAATAACAACCAGATTTATATATATAGTATTTCAACAAACGACCGTGTTTGGGTACACACACCAACTTAGCCGCAACACGTCAATCCTTCAACGGTGAATTTTTGTATTTTCTTTACAATACAGACTGTAATTATATCTAACTATTTCATTATTTGCTATTAAATCATGACAAGACGAAATAATTTTTAACGTATTCGCGGAATTCCCCACCCTCTACAGGATACTGTTGGCGAATCAGGGGTAACACCCATCATTTCATAAAAACAGACGTGTAGAGACTGTACATGTACGGTCTCTACATGCACGGAAATCACGTAAAATCGTGGAAATGAGGGGTCAGACCTACCATGAGCCAGCGGTATCCTCTACAGGGTGGGGATGGATAGTGCATAAAAACTAAGGGTTCGAGCATGAGCGTTTTTGTAATTTCTTTTCAAGTGAACGAATAAACTCTCTCATTACATCACTCTGCTGCCTCCCTACCTGGTCGCAATACTGTCGAAGTATTTCTTTTTCTTCCTGAACTACCCGAAAAGTTATATAAATATCTGGTTTTGCCATTGACATTGTACCTCTATAATTGGTACAATAATAGCATCTAAACCACGAAAACTGAAGATAGGGCGTTGTGCCGAGAAATACCTTTGGCACGTAAAATCTTCAAGGATTTGCGCCAACATTCGTATATGCGTACAGGGAGAAAGCTTTGAGACGGTAACTGTCTCGTCGAGAGTGCATTACGCTCATTACACCGATTCAAGTAACCCCAAGGCGGTATAAGCAGCAACTACCCAGAAATCGAAACTGTACAATGTTGGCGACGCAGTTCACGTAAAGGTACGACAGCAGGCTAGTCTTGTTGTACGACTATAGGACTCACTGAACCGGGTCAGTAAACTAGAAACCCCGCCATGCGGTGGGGTGGTTCATTCTTCTATCACGGTGCCCACACGATATTACCCATACGATATTACCCACACGATATACCCACACCATAGAATGGTGGGGCTATACGAACAAAGCCTGCCTACGCAGGCTAGGAATGCTTATTTTACGTGCTATTGATAAAATTGAATGTTTATTGTCAACGTAAATAGAGTATAAATACGTAAAAAAGAAAAGATTTAACTCTATTCTCTGTGTCCTCTGTGTCTCTGTGGTAAAAGAGAAATAAACCACGCTCGTCACAAAGAACAGACAAGGTAAGAAATAAAGTAAAATTTACATTTATACAAACGGATGGCGCGGCTTGTTTAGTCAATGAATCAATCACTTACTGGTAAGGAAGTTCGGCAGCTTTGTCGAAATGGGGAATTAACAACACCGACTCCAGGTTTGGCTAATGGATATACTCAGGCAAATTTAGTTATTTTACCTAAGTCAGTTGCCTTCGACTTTTTGTTATTTTGCCACCGTAACCCAAAACCATGTCCATTATTGGATGTTACCGAAGTTGGTGACTACGAAGCGCGATATGTGGCGCCAGCTTCTGATTTGCGAACAGATTTACCACGCTACCGAGTTTGGCGCCACGGTGAAATGGTTGAAGAAGTTACCGACGTTAAACACTTATGGCAAGATGATTTTGTTGGGTTTTTGATTGGCTGTTCGTTCACTTTTGAAGCAGCAATGTTAAATGCCAATATTCCTGTGCGTCACATCGAAGAAGGAAAGAATGTACCGATGTATAAAACAAACATCGCTTGTCAGTCAGCAGGGGTGTTTTCTGGTAACTTAGTCGTTTCAATGCGTCCTTTGTTACCTGCTGATGCTATTCGTGCCATACAAATTACCAGCCATTTTCCACTATCGCATGGGGCGCCCATACATTGGGGAGCAGCACGAGCAATAGGTATTAACGACATCGATAAACCTGATTTTGGTGATGCAGTTACAATACATCCAGAAGAGGCGCCTGTATTTTGGGCATGTGGAGTAACCCCTCAAGTTGCACTACTCCAAGCAAAACCTGAAATAGCTATTACCCATTCCCCTGGACACATGTTTATCACTGATATCAAAGAATAGTTATTTAGTACATGAGTTTTATTTTAAATTTGATAACCAATGGTTAACAAAAATCTCCATCTATCATTTTTGACAACCAGTGGTTGTCAAATTTTTGTTTTACGGATGTTGTCGTTGTAGACGTTACATGTAACGTCTCTACAATTTAATATTTTTACGTATAGCTAACTATGCCTACATACACACAACAAACTTTAGACAAAATTGCCGAATTACAAACTGTTATTTCACAAGATGTAGGTAGAGGTATTCAACCACTTGTTGAAGTAACCCAAGGACAACTTTTAGGCGCCGCAACTTCAATCACCGAACATCCATCACCGCATGTAGCAATCATTACAGGATTTTTCTTACCTTACACTCTTCCACCAGCAGCCGAAACCGACGGTTTGATAGGTAGTGTACAGTTAGCTGCTGGGTTGCAACGTTTAGGCATAACGATAAGAATTGTTACAGATTCGTTATGTTTTCCAGCGGTGAAAAGTGCCGCAATAGCTGCGGGTGTATCATCTAACGTTCAATTCGATATTATACCTGTAGTTACAACCACGTATCAGGAAGTGATAACTTTAGTGTTGCGTGTTTGGAAATGTTTATTAAATCCAGTTACGCATGTAATCTCAATAGAACGTCCAGGACCTAGTTATGATGGAATAATTCGGGATATGCGCGCGCAAGATATTACTGCTCACACGGCGCCGTTACATCTATTATTTGATATACCTGACGTTATTACAATTGGTATTGGTGATGGTGGTAACGAATTAGGAATGGGTAAGATACCTAGAGAAATAATTTCTCAAAGTATTCAATACGGTGAGAGAATTGGCTGCGTAACGGATTGCGATTATTTATTAGTTTGTGGTGTTTCTAATTGGGGTGCAGATGCTTTGTTATGCGCTTGCGCTTTATTAAAACCCGAATGGAAAAGTATTGTTAAAGAACAATTAAATCCCGAACTTGAATTTAATATTCTCAAAACAGTAGTCAATAATAATTTAGCAGCAGACGGAATTACAGGTCAAGCAACTTTAACAGTAGATAACTTACCGTGGGAATTTCATGCAGAAATCTTAGAAAAAATTCGCATTATTTTAGAGGTAGGGTGTGTGACTGCTTGACAAAACTACACTAATAACTAAAAAATACACTAGCAGTCACGCACATAGCCTAAAACTGTCTGAATATGTTTGGATTAAATCGTTGCATTGATGAATGTTATTTACTGTTGCGATTGGTATATTACGATATCGCAATCAACGCTACAAAAAATATGACTAAGTAGCAATATTTTCAAATTCTGCTAAATGCTTTGTGGCTTCTTGGCATAATATATCGTGATATTCACCGTTAGTTGCTAATAAACCACCCCATTTACTAATATCTTCTGTGTTATATAGCAATGTAGAATTATCGTATCGAGTATATTTCCCACCTGCTTCGGATAATATCAACTCCGGCGCCGCGATATCCCAGTCTTTAGGCGCCGACTTTCCAGAAAGCGAAATGTAAACATCTGCTTGTTGTTCAACGATAGAGGCAATTTTACAACCGATACTACCAACGTTTTTGTGGTTTTGACAAGGTAGTTTACTCAAGATGTAATCTAATGGTTTGCTACGATGCGAACGACTCACGAGAACAGTTAAATCTTCTATCTTTTTTTGCTTTGAGACTTGCTTTTGCTCAATGTTTCCATCGCGCGTTTCTACAAATGTACCATTACCTTTGATGGCATAATACATTTTATCTGCTTCAGGTACTGCAACTAATGCTAGTACAGGACGGTTGTCTTTAACCAAGCCGATATGAATTGCGTATTCTCCAGTTTTATCAATAAAGTCGCGCGTGCCGTCTAAGGGGTCAATTATCCATACTAGTTCATTATTTACTTGCTCACCAGTATAATTTTCCTCACTGATGTACCCAAAATCCTCCGAACCTAAAGAAGCTTGCAGGTTTTCAATTAAATAATTACTGACTGCAATATCCGCTGCTGTTACCGGGTCATCGACTTGATTATCTTTATATTTTATATCCAAATCTTGGCGCCTGTTTCCATGATAGTACTCGCGCAAAATTTCAGCGGCACTCCAAGTAATAGGACGGGCAATGTCTAAAATTTCCTGTAGATTTTTCATTTATTATATAGTTTCAGTATCTAACCAACGACGTGTGCCAAAAAATTGACACGAACGAGCAGCTACTTTTGCACTATAACTAAGAGCTTCCGCAAAACTATGCTGGAGAATATAGTAACAAAAGGCGCCGTGAAAAATATCTCCCGCTCCTAGAGTATCAGTTGGTTGAATCTTTGGCACATCTATAGTCAAAATTTCTTTTTTCCTTAAATAGTTTATAGGCTGTTCACCATGAGTAATGGCAATGTTAGGTATCCCCATCTGGCTTAGGTAAGTAAAAGTATCTTGTTCTGTGGGACAATTAGGGGGGTGAAAGTTTGCAGAGCAGATGGCGAAGTCAACGAAGGGTAAGATTTTCTCAAAACCGGGTTTCCAACTTCCACAGTCGATAACTACAGGGATATTTCTAGCTTTGGCTAGTTGGGCAATGCGGTAGCCGACTTCCATTTGATGTCCGTCGATCAGAATTATATCTATATATATGTCTTTGTTGGCGCCTATATGAGCGAGAATATCTGTTGCTGCTTCCAGACTAGCTTGAGTTTTTACGGCATTGATGGATATTACTGCTCTTTCACCCGTGGTTTGGGTGACAATAATTGATGAGACTGGGGGTGGGTTTTGAAACGATGCTTCCAAGTCAGTGATGGTGACTTGGTATTTTTCTAAGTCAGTACAAATTAACTGCGTCATCGGATGCGAACCAAGTATACCCAATAATTCAGCTTTACCACCAAGATGACTAAATGCTACTGCTGCATTTGTCGCTGGACCACCTGCTGCTACCGTATAATCTGAAGCTACAAGTTTTTGGTTGTTTTGGGGTGGTGATGGGGCAAGGTAAATTAAGTCTAGGGTGATTAAACCAACGAATAATCCACAATATTTATTATTGTTATTATTGCTCATATTTTTTATCTTGAATTATCTTGAATTCATGACATTAGGAACACTTTACGTCGTCGGTACACCAATTGGTAATCTTGAAGATATGACTTTCCGCGCGGTACAAACTTTACAAAATGTTGATTTGATCGCTGCGGAAGATACACGTCATACAGGCAAGCTACTCCAGCATTTTCAAATTAAAACTCCACAAGTTAGCTACCACGAGCATAACCGTAGTAGTCGCATTCCAGAGTTATTACAAAAGCTAATCAATGGTAGTACTATTGCATTAGTGAGTGATGCGGGAATGCCAGGTATTTCTGACCCTGGATATGAGTTAGTCAAAGCTTGTGTTGATTCTAATATTAAGGTAATTCCGATTCCAGGCGCCAGTGCAGTGATAACAGCATTGAGTGCGGGTGGTTTGCCGACTGATAAATTTGTATTTGAGGGATTTTTACCACCGAAAACTGTTAAACGGCGCCAGCGGTTGGAATTTTTGGCTAAAGAATCTCGAACTATCATTTTCTACGAATCACCGCATCGTTTGCGCGCGACTTTACAAGACTTTGCAGAAGTGATAGGGATGGAGCGTCAAATAGTTCTCGCGCGGGAGTTAACTAAGTATTATGAAGAATTTTGGCGAGGAACGGTCTCTGAAGCTTGTCAGCATTACCAAGAACGTACACCACAAGGAGAGTATACTATCCTGGTAGCGGGTGTAACAAATCAAACCCAACTTTCTGAAAGTCAAATTAAGACAGAACTAGAAAAAATGATTAGCCAAGGTATCGCGCGTTCTCAAGCTAGTCGGGAACTCGCAGTTTTAACCTCGCTTCCCCGTCGCTATATATACCAGTTAGCGCTCGATATTAAAGACTCTACCGAAGATTAAATTGACCAAAAATTTCTGGTCAAAACTTAAATATAAAGAAATAATTAAATGCTGCGTAATATTATTATTTTGATGCCAGTCTAATAATAACAATTTTATACAGGCTAGTGCTGGCCGTTTACATAGCTATCTAGCTGTATACCGTATGAATATGTTTCTGTGGGATATTCCTCCCCGAAGCGTCAGTTTTGAATCAAAAGCTTGACGTTAATTTTTGGGAAGGTATAGATTATCAACAGGTGCAAGCTATCCAAAACAAGTTACTTATCTAGAGTTTAAGAGTTGATGAGTGTTATTCAAGCTGTTTTCCAATATCTTGCATACAAATTTCCTTGGTGCGGAGTTTATCACTTCAAATTTGACCTCATACAAAAAAATGTTTATATACACTGTCAAAGTCCCGAATGTCGAGCAGCAATACTTAAAGATGCTGAACGATTAGCTGACTTAGATATTGGTATTGAAAGATTCGTGATTGTTTATGCTGGGTGTAGTGATATTACTATTCCACATACACCACGTAAAACAGCTTAGTAGGAAAGGGGGGGTCTTCCCCTTTTTTTATCTTTCGGTAAAATTATAAATCATCAAACGGATTAACCCCATCTATCGCGAGAGAGTTTTGAAATAGGGTGAAATATTAGTAGACTTGTCTCGTCGATCCGAAAACGAGAGAAACTAATGAGTGGCAATCTAGCATCAAGACTTTATCCAACCCGCATCGATATTCCAACAGATGCTCGTAAACAGATAGTAGTATTACTCAACCAGACTCTAGCAGCTACATCCGATTTAAAGAGTCAAACAAAGCAAGCACATTGGAACGTCAAAGGAAGTGACTTCTACCAGTTACATGAATTGTTCGATGAAATTGCTGGTGAACTTGAAGAATATGTTGATATGTTCGCAGAGCGCATTACCGCTTTAGGTGGTTATGCAATGGGAACTGTACGTATGGCAGCAGAAAATTCCATTTTGCCAGAGTATCCAACAGAAATCATAACAGGCATGGAGCATGTGACATCTCTTGCGGAACGTTTTGGACTCTACGCTAAACACCTGCGTGAAGCTATTGACACCACAGATGAACTAGGCGATGTTGACACATCTGACTTGTACACTGAAGTTTCCCGCACCATTGACAAGCGTTTATGGTTCCTCGAAGCACACCTGCAAGCTTCTAGTCCTAGCAGCAACGGGGCGCCTGCAACTGCTAAAAATCTAGATACTGTTGGTGTTAATTAGTTAGAAGTGCTGAGTACTGAGTGCTGAGTGCTGAGTGCTGAGTGCTGAGTGCTGAGTGCTGAGTGCTGAGTGCTGAGTTAAGAGTTAGGAGTTAGGATGTGCGGAGTGAAGAGTTAAAACAAAGGAAGTCATGACAAACAACTCATAACTTCTAACTCACAATTAATAACTTATAACTCATAACTTCTAAATAACAACTCAGCACTCAGCACTCATAACTCAGCACTCATAACTGAACTACATGAGCAAAAAAAAGTAAAATTATACTCAGGTTTATAATTTTTACATAGTAAGCTTTTTCCTAAAAACTATTTTATCGTCACCTTCCTTGTAGTACTCTCGAATTGTAGCTTCTTTTTCATAATTATTTTTCAGATAAAACTGTCTCGTCTTTTCAAAGTTTGGTAGTCCAGAAGTTTCAACTAGTAGTAACCTTTGACCAAGTTCTTTGAGATGATTTTCTACATATTTTAGTATTGATGAGCCTGTTCCCTTTCCTTGGTGGTTGGGTAGTACGCCTATAAAATATAGATTATACACATTTTGTCCGAAAGATTCAGGAGCGTAGTATGCTGCACTTGTAATACCATTATCATCACTAATTATCCAGTAATGACCCTCTCCTAAAGTTCCATCAAAGTAGTCATCCACTAAATTAGACATAAACTTTAATTCATCGTTATTAAATAAATTTAGAGCAGCAAATACGTTTGTCATTGCATCTCTGTCGTTTAATGTGGCGGGTCTAATCATGGTAACTGTACTTTTGACTTCCTTTTAACTATAAGTGAGGTTGAGCGTTTAGTGTAGTGTATAGTTCATTTCCGAATGCTTGAATTATCTACCTGCAACAGCATCATGTAATAGTAATAAGCCGTATTCGGTTCTATCGTACATAGCGTGCTAAATTTTAATTAAAATCTATAAATATGCTTGATTTACAAGGCTTACAGACGCTTTTAGTTTTAATTTTGGACAAGAATACCGTTCTGAAGGTAATAATAGCTGTAAGATAAGCCCAGCAAAGGGTTTTAACCTTGTTTTCCCCTAATTTAGCACGCTAAGTACGCAAGAGCCGCGTCACTATGCATAAAACTTATGTATTATTTGGTAACAAGTAAATCATACTCTCTCAAAGCAGCTACTCTATATATACTAGAAGTTTTCCTCTGGTTATTTGTGAACCATGCATTTCTACTTGTATCATCATCGACCCTTGAGTTTCGCCTTCATACTCAATTGCATAACTTTTGAAATAGTATCTTTTTGGTAAGTACGTTACTTTTAAGTGCGTACTTTTCTTTTTTTGTCAAGTTATTTAATATATAAATATACAAAACAGATTCGTGAAAAACAAATAAGTGGCTCGAAATTTTTACCACAGAGACACGTAGAGACCGAATTAATTCGGTCTGTACAGAAAAGAAATAATTTTAGTTTTAATTTATTAGGAGAGGCTATGTCTCAAACAGTAACTCATTTAATTCATGATAGAAGCGCGCGTGGGACTACACAAATAGGTTGGCTAGATAGTCGTCACACGTTTTCTTTCGGTAATTTCTATGACCCAACGCGGATGGGTTTCCGCTCTTTACGAGTGATTAATGATGACCGTGTGGCGCCTGGTGCAGGTTTTGCAACTCATGGTCACAAGGACATGGAAATTCTAACTTATGTGTTAGAAGGAGCGCTAGAACATAAAGATAGTTTGGGTACTGGTTCGGTTATTCTTCCAGGTGAAGCGCAAATTATGAGTGCGGGAACTGGAATTAGGCACAGCGAGTACAACCATTCTAAGACTGAGCCAGTTCACCTTTTACAAATTTGGATTTTGCCTAACCAGCAAAATTTAGAACCTAGATATGAACAAAAAGCATTTCCCATTGAAGAGCGTACTGGGAAGCTACGTTTGATAGGTGCCAAAGATGGACGTGATGGTGCGGTTAAAATTTACCAGGATGTGGATTTATATGTATCGGTTTTAAATTCCGGTAATACAGTAAATTATCAAGTTCAACCACATCGCTACGCTTGGTTACAAGTCGCCAAAGGTGTAGTGAACTTAAATGGTGAAGAACTACGCGCGGGTGATGGTGTACAAATTAATGGCGCCGAACAACTGGAAATTAGTACTACTGTAGGTGGAGAAATTTTGTTGTTCGATTTAGGCTAAAGTAGGGTGGGGCATAGCCTCACTTACTTACAGGTTGTTTCTATCAAATATTATGTCTCAACTAGCAGGAAAAGTAGCAATCGTCACAGGTGCCTCGCGAGGAATAGGTAAAGCCATAGCTTTGAAACTAGCTGGCAACGGCGCCTCGGTTATTGTTAACTATGCAGGCAATGCACAAAAAGCACAAGAAACTGTTGAAGAAATCACAAAATTAGGTGTCGCAGCACATTCAATTCAAGCCGATGTTAGTAAAATTTCGGAAATCAAAAAACTTTTTGACCAAACTATCGAGCAGTTTGGTAAAGTAGATATTCTTGTCAATAATGCAGGCATAACTATATATAAGCCGATAACAGAAGTCACTGAAGAAGACTTCGACAAAATATTTGATATCAACGTTAAGGGTACATACTTTGCTTGTCAACAAGCGGCGCTTCGTATGGCAGATTCTGGACGTATAATAAACTTCTCTTCATCTACAACCGCGATGATGTTGCCTACTTATAGTGCATATGTTGCAACTAAAGGCGCCGTTGAACAAATGACGCGCGTGTTAGCAAAGGAATTAGGAAGTAAAGGTATTACTGTAAATGTTGTATCTCCTGGTCCGACTGATACAGAATTATTTCGTGAAGGTAAAAGCGAAGAAACAATCAACCGCTTTGCCCAAATGGCTGCACTTGGGCGCCTCGGTCAAGTACAAGATATTGCGGATGTTGTAGCATTTCTTGCCAGCGATGACGCGCGCTGGATAACCGGACAAAATATTCGCACCAACGGCGGAATAGCTTAGAAAAGATAAAATAAAGCTATTTGCGATAATTAGAACATACAAAAGTATATGTTTGCCGTTATAACACCAGAAAAAATCCATTTACCCCCAGGTACTGTAATCCGTCTTCCTGGTAGTTGGCATGAGTATGAAAAATTATGCCAATTGCTGGGAGATAGACCTTCGCCACGTATCAAATATCGACCAGGGGAAATATTATTGATGTCACCGTTGCCAAAACATGGACGCGATGTCCATATTATCTCAATGGTTGTAATTGCTTTATTAGATAACTTAGAGCAAAATTACGAAGCATTCACACCAATTACGATGGAAATAGTTGAAGTCAGTGGGGTAGAGCCAGACTATTGCTTTTATATAGATAATTGGGCTGCTGTAGCAGGTAAAGATAGGATTAATTGGGGTGTAGACCCCTCACCTGACGCGCGCTATTGAAATAGATGTCACTAGCTATACAGATATTAATGACTACTTGCCTTACCAAGTTCCTGAAGTTTGGTTATTCAAAAGAAACCAACTATTTATTTACCATTTAGAACGTAAAGAATATACTCTCAAGCAAAATAGCAAATACTTTCCAAACATAAATGTAATAGATATTGTTCAAGAAACTTTGCAAAAAGCGCGCGTTAATAATGCTAGTACAGCCATTAGAAATTTAAGAAAAAAGTTAACATTAAAAAATAGATGCACCCTAAATAATTAAATTGGAGGTTCTAAAAAAGTCATTTGATTGTGATTGCTATATTTAATTGCAATAAATACAGCTTTCACTGGTAGATACTTAGACTGATAACTAGGATAAGTAGATTGCAATCCCTGATAATTAGAGAGTTTGATTCTGTTTACCTAGTTGGATTCACTTACGTGAATTTCTCAACCATGTTTAGATAATAATCTCAGAAAAATTAAAAAGGTGTAAATAAACAGCTATTTTGTATAAACTTATGTTGTTTTTACGGATATTTATGAGTATTTTGTCAGTCATTTTTTAGTTTCTAATGCATCATTTTTAACTAATCATCAACGCCGTGTATGACGGATTTTGGTTTGGCACAATCAATTTTCAGTAAATACCGTCAATAGCAAAGATGACAGATTTTATTGTGTCATATTCGTCTACCAAATATTACTTAAATATGAGAATAAATATCAAGTTAATGTTAGAAACTCTTTGAAAGGGGGTTCATGGTAAAGGGTGAAGGGGTAAAAAACTCTTGTGGAGCGGGCATCCCTGCCCGCCTTTGTACAAGAAATGAGCAAGCTAGCGCTGTGTAAGAAATGAGCAGCCACGGGCAAGGATGCCCGTTCTATTTGATAATAATTATTATTCTCAATATTCTTGCAAATGCAAAAAAAACAGAGGCATTTATTAAATGTCTCTGACGTTTCCTATGCAATTAAACCATCCTCAAACACCGTTTTTAGACGGGTTCAAGCTTTTGAATTCTGTTTTCTAACCCTGCTGCCATCAGCCCAATCATCTCTAGTATGGCTGTTCTGTCACCTGTTTTACACCGCTCGAACAATGACCGAACATCTACCAGTCCGGCATTGGCTGCTGAGACCTCAAGGGTGTTTGCTTTCGCGCGACTGTTATTATTGGCACAAGCAGAGTATAGAATTAGCCCAGCCATCGTATATACGTCCATCATTGGCTCATCACTACCATGATGATTCGATACGCTGGGAAAATTGGAATTAGGATGGATGAATTCGCTAAAAGTTAGTTGTGTCATACATGAACGTCGATTTAATACCATGAAGTTTTTACATAATCCAGTTTTGCTAAACCTGATACAGGCTCTTGTTGTAACCGGAACATTGTAAGAAAGTTTTTTCTGGATACGATTTGGTAGTAAGCGAGTATAGCATTCCGTTTACTGCACTCTGGTTGATACGAGTTTGTCTAAATAAGGGAAGATGCCGCGCTTAATTTACAACTATAGATAGATATTGAAGACAAAATAAGTTAGGTACTTAAGTTGACAGGTATTGCGTAAGTAAGTGACACGATATATACTAGATACATCAGAGAAAAACCTCGGATTCCTTGTTATCGGTCTGTTCGCTAGTCTTCAACACGGAGGAGCTAGCACTTCGGGGTGTCCTACCATTCTTTTCCTTCAGTCACTTATTACTCTACACTTTTATACTAGCTCTTGTCATTTTTTAATGTCAATATGTCATTTAAAAATTTTGGCACAAAATGTCTTGATTTTTAGCTGTCATGAGAGAAAATAGAAACAAGCGTTGGATAAAACACTAGGGAGGACAGTCGAAACCATGACTGACAGAAGACGTTCTGACGAATACAAACAAGTCAGCGGTTATGTACCAAGTTCATTAGCACGGACTTTCAAGAGCATTTGCGCGCGTGAGGGGTTATCTCAAAGCGACGTGCTGGAGGAGATTCTATACGAGTGGGTGGCTTCTAAGGGCGTATTGCAGGACTCTATTGAGTCACCCCCAAGAACAGTAGCGGACTTGGCGCGTGTGAACATGCCAAAGCTGAAGCGCTGTGGTATCAAAAATTTGCAAGCGATAGCAAAAGGGGAAGTGCTACCAACACCAGGAGACTTCGCCATCATTACGTCTGCCTTAGCTCTAACAGAGGAAGAAAGAAAAATGATTTGGCAAGAAACCTATAAAGTTTCCGTGGATCACGGTTCAAGTGGTGTAAAACTATATAAATATACTGGAGGTATAAAAGAAGGTGAGTGCGAGTATTCTTAAGATTCTGAATTTACCTGGTTGGGACTACAAAATCTCTTACGAAGGGGTTTCTATTGTCGCTCCTACAAAGCGAGATGCTACTCACCTCGCTCAAAGCTACGGAGAAGCTTTGAGCGAAACTGCAGCAAAGTTTAATGGTAAGGTTCGTATCGGATGGAGACGGTGTAAGCAACCGATTGAGTTTTACTCTTGGATGTCCTCTGGGAGTGTGCCAACACCATCCGAAACAGCCGAACGCATTTTACGCACTGAAGGCGCCGTTTTTTGTAGCCAATTGGAAATGCCAGTTGGACTACTGAGACGGATGATTGTAGCTGCTGAATGCGAACGACCCATTAGCATTGTAAGGCAGGATACTCGTAAGCAGATTATCGTCAACCAGCCGATGGCTGATATGTTACAAACACCTCCAGAGATGGCTACTCAGAGAGTCATGACTCGCTTTTGGCTACCAGAGGATTTGGAGGAGCTGGAAAAACGATTGCAACAAGATAGACAATTTACCTGGACTTATTCGGCTGGGTTAAACGAGCAAGCTTGGGCAATTTTAACAACTCAGTTTGAGGCTTTTGAAGCTGAGGGGGTTTGGTATAGACAGGGAACCTGCTTGTCTACTCCTCAGCTCGTGCCTATTCCGTCAGGTGCCTTTGTCGCTTAAGGTTACAAAGGTCATTGTTTGATATCAAAGTTATTTAAATTTTGAAAATTAAAATTATTACTATCTGGGTTAAATCTACGGTTATATAGTAGATACCCGGTTTGTTAACAAACCGGGTATCTACCATGAAAGAACAAATAATTCACTTACCAGCTTTTTCGACCATTTTCTTCAGTTTGAAGTACGCTTGTTTTCGTGTTAGTGGTTCTGAGTCATTTTCATACTCCCAAACTTCTTTGTTAGTATATTTTCTACAAGTTGTACTGAAACTTTTCGAGTATATCTACTAAATTAACCTGGCACTGGAGTGGCAGTAAGTCGCTCAAAGGTAGTTCACGTCTACCACCACCAATCTTTACGGGGATTGATTGTAGAACTTGAGTAACTCGGTCTTCGCTTACAGACTTTGATGTCAACAAAGGATACATTTTCTCGGCAACAACTGTATGTAATTTTGCGTTCGATAAATACAGATGCCACTTAGAAATATCAATGTATATATTTTCACCAATTTCAGCAGCTAGGGCTTCGAGGAGTTCTGTAGTATTTGTGTTAGCCATAAAAAATCAACCTCAGTTAGCTAGATATTAAATTCAAACTCCAAGCTATTCATTATTATGGCGCCCTTACTGAAATTGGCTCCACTACCTCAAGTTACAATTTTCAGAATCGCACCGCTATTCCTTTATTCGGTGGATTTAGGGTGTTTTTTGTGAATAATCGGCAAGTAGTGCAATATAAATAAGATGTGCTAGCAATACACCTAACCACGAGAGAGTTACCCAAGGCAACCATTCCCAGGTTGTTTTGAGAAAATTATGGAAAAACCACATTCCCGAATTGGTTGCAGCAAAGATTGCCACATGTACAGCAAAATTCATGCGGTCGTCCAATTTACGGAAATCTGGGTCTTGACGGGTGGGTATACGAGACCAACGCGGAGGCATAATACTTAAGAATCTTACCAACAGGATTGATTGTATCGCATTATATAGTTGAAAGGTGATTTTTGTTGACAAGGCTGAAAATATGACTCCTATACCAAGTGGAGGAATTTTTTATTTAAATAAATGTGATTTGCTTTATCTTTTGATAGAGGTAGTTAATTTTTTTGCTTGTAATGATATATAACTGTTGCTGAATTAGAGAAACACATTTATGGCTAAGATTAATCCAATCCAATTACAAAAGCATTTGAAAGGCATGGATTATCCGGCAAGCAAAGATGAATTGGTGAAACAAGCCCAAAAGAATGGCGCCGATGACAACGCCATTTCAGTTTTAGAAAAGCTACCTGATAATGAATATGGAAGCCCTACTGCTGTAAGTCAAGCTGTAAGCAGCATAAATTAATTTCAATTTTTTTGAGATTGTGTGTAATTTAAATTATGGTTGGTAAATTTAGAGGGGCTATTCAATAGCCCTTTTTTGTAATGTTTAACCAAAATCACCAGATTTACCTCCTGTTTTGCTCACCAACTGAATAGACTCAATCTGAATCGACTTTTCTATGGCTTTTGCCATATCGTATAAAGTTAGTGCAGCAACCGAGACTGCTGTTAAAGCTTCCATCTCTACCCCCGTTTCAGCTTTGGTTTTAACGGTTGCTTGAATCTCATAACCTGGTAATTGCGGTTGCGGTATTATTTGAACTTCGACTTTCTGTATTGGAAGAGGATGACATAGAGGTATTAAATTCGCGGTTTGTTTCGCTGCCATTATTCCTGCAAGTCGCGCGGTAGATAGTACATCACCCTTTGGAACGTTACCCGCTTCAATTGCAGCAAACGTTTCGCTCAACATCCGCACTCGTCCAACTGCAACAGCTGTACGCGCGGTAAATGCTTTGTCTGATACATCCACCATTTGCGCTTGTCCCTTTTTGTCAAGGTGACTCAGGTTCGTAGAAAAATTTTCGTTCATTGTCTTGTGTTTTTATAATGGCTGTGCTAATATTAATTCTTGTGAGTGCAAGGGCGTGTAGCTCAGTGGACTAGAGCACGTGGCTACGGACCACGGTGTCAGGGGTTCGAATCCCTTCCCGCCCGCTAAGATGATGTAGAGACCGTAAATTTACGGTCTCTACATTTATTGATTTAATGAATATACATCTGTACCTTTACCCAAGGCAAAAAGTGCGGAAGCGCGTAAGCTTTTACTTGACTGAGTTAAGAAAATAATAATCGCGATCACAGTTAGTATTCCAACGAAACCAAACATACTGCGATAACCAACCTCTTCAGCAACGGAACCTAAAACTGGGCCAGCTATCGCGATACCAACATCAAATCCTGAAATACATAAAGCAAATATTCGTCCCCGTTCATTAGGTAGCGAACGGTCTGCCATCATTGCTACTACCATTGGTATTAATGTTCCACCTCCGGCGCCTTGAATTAAAGCTGCTAGCAAAAAGTCAACTGCGCTGTTTGCTTGCCACAGTAAAAACATGGCTACGCTATAGCAGGCAATACCAATAGTTATAAATAAACCTCGTCCGATGCGGTCACTAGTTTTACCTGTGAACAACCGAATACTAAAACTTGTAATTGCTGCTGCGGTGTAAAATAATCCCGCATTCAAATCTACTTGAGTCGATTTGAGAAATAAAGGCACGAAAGTACTAATAGTTCCAAATGCTAGTCCAACAATAAGCATCACGAGAGTTGGAATTCTAACTCTCGGACTTAGAAGAATTCGCCAGAATTTATTTTTATCATTATTTGTTTCTTGTTGAGTCGGCGCCATCAAAACTGGAGTTACAACTTGTAATGTACATAGTAGTGAAGCGGTTGCCAACCCAGTAGCAAGTAAAAACAAAGGTACGTAGCCTTCATATTCTTGTAAATAACCACCTATGGCAGGGCCGATAGCCATGCCAACAGGGTTAACTAAACTCATATATCCAAGAATCTCACCGCGTTTCGTACTTGGGGCAATATCTGTAACCAACGCACTAAAAGCTGTTGTAAAAGCAGCAATGCTTATACCGTGAAACGCGCGTAATGCCATTAATATCGGTACTGATGTCGCAACTGCGTAACCAAGCGGCGCCAAAGCAGCAGCTAAAACACCAATAATTAGTACAATCTTACGTCCACGTTCATCAGCTAATTTTCCTAAATAAGGACGAAACAATAACAAACCGATGGCAAAACTGCCCATCGTCACCCCGATTTGCTGTTTAGTCGCCCCAATGTGTTGTATATACAAAGGTAGTGTTGGCAACTGCGAAGCCATACTCGACCAAAACAATAAACCTGCTGCAAATAATACATACAAGTTACGGTTCAGTCTTGAATCAAATGTGTGTACGTCCACGGTAGATGTGTTTGAGGGATTAATAATTAATCCCTTTATTGTTACATTACTTCACATCATTTGATACAACTTCCCGAACGCGGTATATTGGTCGTCCCTGTGATTCGTGGTAGGTACGCATTAATAATTCTGCGAGTAAACCGAAGCAAAATAACTGAACGCCTGTAACAAGAAGCAGCACGGCTAAAATCAGCAGTGGACGATTTCCGATATCCTCGTTAAATACTAATTTGACAAAAGTCAAGTAAATACTAATGGCGCCACCAGATACTATTGAACCTAACCCTAATAACCCAAACACGTGCATGGGACGGGTAAGGAACTTTTTCATAAAAGCAATGGTAAGTAAATCCATCATGACTCGAAAAGTTCTTGCCAGTCCATACTTACTTGCGCCAAAACGCCGAGCATGGTGTCTCACAGGCATTTCAGCAATACGGGCACCTTCGATGTATGCTAACGCTGGTAAAAAACGATGCAGTTCGCCGTATAAATTCATATCCGCGACAAGTTCACTGCGGTATGCTTTGAGCGAACAACCATAATCATGAATTCGTACTCCAGTGATGCGACGAATTATCCAGTTGGCAATTTTGGAAGGCAATAACCGCGTCAAAGCTTTGTCTTGACGTTTTTGGCGCCAACCGCTGACCATATCGTAGCCTTCATCGAGCTTTGCCAGCAGTAACGGTATATCTGCTGGGTCATTTTGCAAATCGGCATCTAATGTTACAATAGTTTTACCCAGTGCATGATTGAAGCCGGCAGCCATTGCCGCAGTTTGACCGTAGTTACGACGTAAAAGAATTGCTCTTAAATCATTACGAGCTAATGCTACCTGCTTGAGTAACTGCGCTGACCCATCAGTCGAACCATCGTCTACCAAAATAATTTCATAAGTTATTCCACTGTCACGAAAGACAGACGCGATAGCATCAAGTAAATGGGGGATGCTTTCGACTTCGTTATATACAGGTGCCACTATTGACACATCAGGTATGATTGGAGTCACCCCATTTTGTCCAACCATTAATTGCGAAACTAACCCACTCCTCATACAATTGCCTCAAAACTTCTCAAAACCCTACCCGCACCGCGCAGCTGTTTATAGTATGACTGGCTAACAGTATCGCCTTGTTCCGAAAGGATATCAATACCAATGCCATTACGTCCATGTTCTTTCCCGGAACTATGGATATAACGACCATCACCTAAATAAAGTCCTACATGCGTTGCTTTTTGGGGAGTTCCAAAGAATACTAAATCACCTGGCTCTAATTCTGTAACAGCAATCTTGTATAAAAAAGCCTCCTGTTGATATGCGTCGCGCGGAAGACGAACTCCTACTGATGCAAAAGCAGCTTGCATCAACCCCGAACAGTCATAATTTGGCGCTACAGTACCACCCCACAGGTAATAATTAGACTGTTGCATGGCATGGTGAGTAAAGTCAATTACAAGAGGTAGCAGTTTTTTAATATCTTCATAAGCAAATGTTTTCGGTCGATAAGGTACATTGCATGGTTGTAGTAAACTCAAATCTGAAACTGCCAACCAGCCTGGGTAGTTATCTTCACACAAACGTACCTCAATCGCTGTATCCTGATTTGATATAAATTTTAGATGTCTTCCAGTTGCCGCTTGTGTTGCAAGTCGGGAACATTCAGGGGAGTCATATAGATTTAAGTCAGCTAGACATTCGTACTCTAAGGTTTTAGATTCAATATTGAAAACCATATGTTCAAGGTTAAGTGCAAAAAATGAACTTTTTCAGTACAGACGAACAATTAGAACAACTCGGGCAAAGTGTGTTAGAGACTACTTGGAGTAAATTTCCAACGCTAAAGAGTGAACAAATTGCACTGACTTGGATTGTCTACGACCCGCCCGTACTTGTAAATACTGGTGGGGCACTAACACCAGATGCTTTTTGGAATCATCCTGTGCGTGGATTTACTTACCGTGGTGCCGAACGAGTATATCCTGCGAGTGTTGTGAAGTTGTTTTACCTAGTAGCAGCACAAGAATGGCTAGAAAAAGGTATGACTGTCGAATCATCGGAGTTAGAACGGGCAATGCGCGATATGATTGTTGATTCTAGCAATGATGCAACTAGCTTGGTAATGGATATACTTAGCGGTACAACTTCTGGCCCAGAACTTCCACCAGGCCCTTTTGACACATGGAAATATCAACGTTTTATAGTTAATAGATATTATCAGTCTTTAGGTTGGGATGAGTTAAGCAATATAAACGTTTGTCAAAAAACTTGGTGTGATGGATCTTATGGACGTGAGCGCATGTTTTATGGGCAAATGCTGGAAAATCGCAATATGTTAACAACTAATGCAACTGCTAGATTACTGCACAGTATTATTGGTGGAGTCGCTGTTTCCAGCGCGCGCGGAACTGCGATGATGAAGTTACTTTCGCGCGATATCAAAAAAGAATTATTACCCCAAGATGTTGAAGAAGACCAAGTTACAGGTTTTTTAGGCGCCGGACTACCTGAAAATGCACAACTATGGTCAAAAGCCGGATGGACGAGCCAAGTTCGTCACGACGCAGCTTATATAGAAATTCCAGACTTACGTCCTTATTTATTAGTTGTATTTACTGAGGGAAAACCTCAAGCCAAAAGTCGCGAGATTTTACCCTTTGTTTCACAACAATTTGCTGAAGCCATTGGTAGCCTTGGCAACGGATGATAAACGGATGTAACGGATAATTTATTTTATGTGTAGGATAGGCGTCCCGCCTGTCCATTATTCAAATTGTAAGCAGGCATAAAATTAATGAATGATATGTTTTACTATTTAAAACTATATTTACCTATAAATTGGGTGAAGTTTTATAATACAAAACCCGTAATCGTAGACATTTTGATGCAAGCAACTGAGGCTTAACACTTGTATTATTTAATTATAAAATTATCAAAATTCAGTATTTATATGGTGTAAAAATCGAATTTTTATTTTTAAGACTGGTATATATTCAAACTAAATACTTACAATCTAACAGTACTACCTGTTCACCTAACCAGTAGTACCAGTAACGGCGCCAATTTATCTAAAAGCTATGAACAGTACTACCTGTTTGCTTAACCAGTAGTACTAATAATGGCGCCAATTTATCTAAAAACTACGAACTGTACCAATACTGCAAGGGATAGCAAATCGCGAAACGTGAAACCCCGCTCCGAGAGGTTACATGTAACGTCTCTACATACGTTAACCGAGCAGTATTGCGAACCGTACTACCTGTTTACTCAACCAGTAGTACTAATAACGGCGCCAATTTATCTAAAAACTACAAACCTTACTACCTTTTTAGAGTACTTTAGAAGCATAATTGTAAAGCTTGTGGATGTGAAGAAAACATTCAGAAAGCGTTTGTTAAAATAAATGATAGGTGGAATAAGAGTTAACCAATAGTACCAAATTGCTTCATGGGCAACCACATCATATAATAGCTTATAATTGGTATTATTTAATGAGCCAATACTTGAAATTCTTTCATTTTTGTTAACAGTATATATTTAAACTAAATATATTTACTATATAAATTACTACTAGTTAACTTAGCTTTTGCTCCAAAAGTCGCGCCACACCGAAGCAGCACTGCACAGGCGAGACGCCTATGCTACAGCAACGCTCTAAAATTAAAGGTTTATCCGTTACATCCGTTGCGATTATTTTTTCCCAAAAACACGTTGTGTTACCCAAAGAGAAAATAGTGGCAAACAGGTAACATGTGCCCATAAAACAGCTATCGCAACTCCAAGTATTGAAAATTTGGCGCCCACAAGCAATGCAACTCCAAATATTAAAGTAAATATCAAGTTCCAGCGTAGGTCTAAATCTGGTTTACCTATCGTAACAAGTAGCTGGGAGGCTGCATCTGCAAAAGGTCTTGGAAGTGCTGATAAACAAACTATAATGATAATGGGAATTGCATTAACTCGATTTTGCCCGAAAACTATTGGTACATAAAACGGCGCCAGAGTTGATTGCAGTAGTACAAAAGGAAAAATAATTTTAGCTATGATTTTTAGGGTGTGGAAATACGTTCTCTTAAATTCGTCAAATTGAGTGCGTACAGCACATAAATGTGGTAATATCGCCGAGTTGACGGCGTTAATAATACTTAAACTAATTCCTAAGCCAGCATTAAAACCAAAGAAATATATACCTAATTCTTTAACTCCCAAAAAATTGAATATGATTAAGTAGTCTAAGTTATTTCGTAACGTTTTAAATAATCCTATAGCTAATATATTTTTACCAAAATCCCAAATTTGGCGCCAGTGCTTTGTTGTAAATCCTGTTTTAATTCGCCAATTGCTATTTTTAAAATAAACAAAAATTTCAATCGGAGCAACAATTACAGCAGGTAATGCAAATGCCCAAACTCCCATATGCATTATAGCGAATATTGCAGATAAGAAGCTGGCTAAGGAAAATTGGATACTGTCGGTAATTGCAATAAATTTGAAGCGGTTTGCTCTTTGAAGTAAAGTTTTTTGAATACTACTAATAGGCCAAATTAAGTAAGCAATTGCTGATACACATATTGGTAAGACGACTTCAGGAGTATTTTGAGCCTTTGAAATTGGTAATGAAATAATACATTGAATCACAAATAGGCTAGCAAAAACTAACCAGTTTAACCAGTACGCTGAATCACATAATTCTTTTAACTCTTCTTCTTCAGCTTGAATTATTTTGGCGCCAATACCCAAGTTACTAAAATTTACCGCAAACTCTCTTACCGTCAAAACTATGGCGCCTAACCCATAGTCATAATCACTTAGATACCTCGCCATAATTGCAATAAGTACTAAGCGAATAACACGGTAGATCATTTCTGCCATCCCTAACCAGCTGAGGTTACGCAAAAACTGGTTCGATAGCTTTTTTTGAATTTGCCCAATTAGGCTTTGAATAACACTCACTGCATTTTCACAAAATAATAATTGCGTCTCTACTCAGCACTCAGCACTAAATAATCTAATTTTCTAAACTATTCGTTACCATACCTAAAATTCCGATTTGTCCTCCTTTTAACTCCTCTACTACTTGTTGAAAATTGGGACGCGAGGTTTTACCTAATCCAACAACAAATAATATACCATCACAGCGATTGGCTATAGCATTAGTATCCAACCTTCCTAAAAAACTAGGTGTATCATAAATTACTAAATCGAAGTGAGTGCGTGATAGCTCGACGAAATTATTCATCTGAGCAGAGGTAAATAACTTGTTTGGATTTGCTTTGACCCGACCAGCAGTTAACAAATAAAGATTTTCCTCTTTTGGTAACAGTTGAATAGCTGAGTCAATATCTAACCCTTGTGAGAGGACTTCGCTTAATCCTTGAACATTTGGCATTCCTAATTGAGCATGAAGTTGTGGATGTTGTAAATTAGCGTCAACGAGTAGAACTTTTTGCCCTGCTTCCGCTGCAATCTGGGCAAGGTTTACTGCTACAGTGGTTTTACCTTCACCTATTGTTGTGGATGTTATGGCGATTGTGCGAATCGGCATTTCCTTGCTCAGAGATTGAATGCGGTTATAAAGCGAACAAAAGGTTTGCGTAAAAACTGCATTTTCGTTTTGCTTCAATACAGTATTTGATTTTGTATCGCTTTTATCTTCAAGACTTTCTCTACCATGCAATTGAATCACGTTACTGACTGCTGGAATCGGAACGTTTTGACAATAAGGAATTGAGCCGATAATAGGTAATTTTGCCGCACGCTTTACTTCGTTTAGGTCATGAAAAACATTTTTGAAGTTTTCTAACACGAATGCGGCGCCGACACCTAGAAGCAAACCAGCAATTCCACCAAGTACAAGGCTTTGGGAAGGAGTAGCTTTAATCGGAATTAAACGACCTTTTTTGTCGCGCGGTAAAGTTGGAGGCATTATTACCTCCCAAGGTACTTCTTGTTGCGCTGCATCAACTCGCAAAGCTTCTTGTCTAGCAAGAAGTTGGTTTTGGGTATCGGTAGCAATTTGCAAGTCGCGCTGTAAATTACTGTACTGACGCGCGACTAATGGGTATTGCTTGATTTGTTCGTTTAGTTCAAACTCAGCTTGGGTTAACGCGCGTAAACTCGCATCCAGTAACTGCATTTGATTGGTACTATCAGCAAGCTGTTTCGTCAAGTCGCGTCGCACCGTATTTTGATAAGTATTAACTTGGTTTGCTGGTGTTGCTCCTGTACGGTTCCCTAATGCTAATCGTTCTTCTTGTTGTAATAAGGGCTGTAGTTTTTGACGCTGCTCACGTAAGTTTCGCATTACTGGACTTGCTTCTTGATATCGCACCGACTGAGCAGCTATTTGAGCATCAAGTTCTCTTATACGAGTTAGTAATTGCTGATACTGAGGCGACTCACTTAAAGCACTAGCAGCAATTGCATCATTTTGTGACATTCCCAACTGGTTTTGTAGTGATGTATACAATGACCGCGCTTCCAAAAATTTACGCTCGGTTTCCAATCGCTTTACCTTAATATCGTCAAGCCGCTTTAATAACTGCTCACCTTGTATTTGTGGGTTGTAAAAACTGTAACGTTGTTGAAACGCTTGAAGTTGTTCTTGAAGTGTTTTGACACGCATGTTTAACTTCGGTATTTGCTGCTCAACAAACTTTATTCCTTGGCGCAAACTACTATGCTGTTGTTCTATACTATATTTGCGATAAGCCTGAGATAATTGTTCTAGAACAGACTCAATTTTATGTGGATTCTTATCGCGGTAACGTACTTCAATCACCCGCGACTCGTCTTTACCTTTGGCAATGCGTGTCATCATTAGCGTACCCTCACGGTTAACGGGCGCCTTACCCGCTACATCGTTACCAACTAACTGGTCATAATTGATATCAGGGTACTCAGATTTTAACTCCAGAACAACTGGTTTTATTAACTTTGGACTCTTGAGTACCTCCATCAAAGCATTGTAATCTAAGGCTGTTGTATTTTGCTTTGTTATTTCGTTTACGTTTTGCTGAAGTGTTTGAGATAATAATTTCAAAAGTTCACTGTCAGTAGTTTTCAATGGTTCCACCATGATTTGAAACCGACCTTCATACTTTGGCACTTGCGTCGTACCCCAAACTACGGAAATTGTCGCAACTGCTACAGTTACTCCTGCAATTAACCATTTGTTTCGACGCAGAACTCCCAAAACAGGCAAAAACATCGGTTCAGACTCAGCTTCTGGCTTTTTCCAAGCCCAAAAAGCTTCGCGTCCAGTTGAGTGAAGATTTTTATGCTTTAAGGCGCCGTTTTCTGAAGTTGGTATTTGTGTTCCCATGAAAACCCGTGATTAATAAGTAGTATTTTTATGGCTAAATTTATTTTCTATAAATTCTATAGAGTCTTTGCGAATGCACAAGCAGCGTTGTTGACATAAGTCGCTATAGCTGCGTGGGAGCATCTTATGTGTATCAAAATATATTACATCTTACAGCTAAACAGTGGATTTTAATCTATCACTCCGGTCGCTCGATAAAACGAACGGGAACTGTGACTGCACCGAGGCACTGAAATCAAGTATATCTACGTCTTATCTCACTTATTCCATGAGGTAATGCTTTTAAACGTAATTGCACCGAAAATTTTTCATATCTTTATGTATTCTTAACAAGGAGAGCTTGTTTGTCAATGAATAAGTATCAGAAATTTACTTTTGTTTAAGATATCTTGTACACTGCGGGATTAATTCGGCTTTACGAAAAATTTGTATGATAATCCGAGGAGTAAAGATTAAGTAAATTCAAATCTAAAGCTTTACATTATTTAGATTATTGAGACTATTCTGAAAATATCAGTATACACCTATGTACTCTTAGTTTGACTCGAAGCTGAGATTGAGAACTAAGGTAAAAAAAACAGCAAGCAGCATTTAACTTGATAGAGAAGTTGATTGCGCTTGAGTTATAACTTGAGTCCCACTTACACCTATGATACTTATGATGTCAAAACTTACTTTTCCTTCATCAGTATTTTTCTCTGAACAAAAGTAAAAATATTGTAGGATATTATCTGCAATGCTTACAACTCCAACGATTACTGAAAAAATATTCGCAGTGCTTTCGCTGTTCTTTTCCACAACTGCGTTAATACCTGTTCTTCTCGACACTGAAGGTGCTTCGAGCGTAGCAGCAGACCCTTACAGTCCTGTGTTATTCATGGGAATTTATGCGGTTACTACACTGCTAATTGCTTTTCAGTGGAAGGGTTTTAAGCGCGTAGCACTGAATGATATTTGGGTTTGGCTGCTCGTTGGAATTGCTATCGCTTCAAGTTTGTGGACTGTGGCGCCTGAAATTACACTGCGTAGGGGTTTATTATTACTGGGCACTAGCTTATTTGGCGCCTATCTAGCGATGCGATTTACTATACGTGAACAATTACAACTGTTTGCTTGTGCTTGTGGGCTAGTAGTGATATTAAGTTTTGTATTTGCAATTGCTTTACCGTTTTACGGATTAATGAGCTTTCAGGAAGGAGGGGTTCATGCAGGCGCATGGCGTGGCATCATGACACACAAAAATATCTTAGGTCGCTTTGTAGTACTAAGTAGCATTGTGTTAATGTTTACTGCACTTGGTAAACCAATGCCAGCAAACAGAAAATATAACTGGCTGTCTTGGGTCGGTTACGGTATGTCAGTGGCGCTGGTAATTCTTTGTACTTCAAAAACAGCATTAATTGCATTTATTGTTTTGACAATCACGTTTATACTGTACAGGTCGTGGCGTTGGAACTACTCTTACTTCATTCCCTTTACTATCGCTGTAGTGCTGGTAGTTGGAGGTGGAGCTATTTTATTACTTGATAATCTTGATGTCGTTGCAGGTGCTGTTGGACGTGACCTGACGTTAACAGGACGCACTGATATTTGGGCTGTAATGCTGGATAAAATTGCTGAACGTCCTCTAAATGGTTACGGCTTTAATGCGTTTTGGCGTGACTGGGATAGTCCTGTTACTGCCGATGTCTGGCGCCAGTTGGCTTGGGAGTGTCCCTATGGTCACAACGGAGTTATGGACTTACTCGCAGAGTTGGGAATATCAGGATTAATAACTTTTATATGTAGCTACATGATTGCTTTGTTCAAAAGTATTCAACTGCTGCGAATGACTCGAAACGTCGAGGGCATGTGGCATTTGATGTTTTTGACTTATCTATTAATCTACAACATCAGCGAGAGTACTTTGGTTGCAACGAATAGTATTTACTGGATACTTTATGTGTCAACAGCGTTTTCACTATCGCTCAACTTGCAGCAGTTACGAGACTATAACTATGAATCGGTTCCTGACAACTGGATGGAACTCGAAGCATCAAACAACCAAAATTTTTACTAGATAGTTTATTTACTTACTTTAAAATGAAGATTACCTTAGTATGTCACGACATTCCCTATCCTGCAATTCATGGCGGTCGAGTAGACATGTGGCGCCGGATAAAAGCCTTCGTGCAACTTGGAATTGAGTTGCAAATAATATCTTGGGTGAATCAAGCTCCTGAATCAGAAGATATTCTTCAAATCAACAGATATGTCAAAAACTTGTGCTTAATAGTTTACAAAAAAGATGTATTTTCAGCTATTCAGCAAATCTGTCAGTTATCGAAGTATCCGTTAGAAGTCACTTCTAGAATAGTTAGCGCGAGTAAATTAGAATCGCTTGTAGAAGAAGTTAATTCATTTCATCCTGATGTAATATGGCTTGATGGTATTCAAGGTGGAGAAATTGCGTGTAAGTTGAGTAAAAAATTAAATATTCCGCTGATTTACCGTTCGCATAATATTGAATATTTATATTCTCAAAGATTATTTGCTTCCGCAAAAGGTTTGAGTAAAGTTAGAAGTTTTTTCTCGAAAATGCATATGGAACAATACGAGAAAAATATTCTCACAAAAAGCGCTTTATTTTACGATATCTCTTTGGATGATTTGAAATTTTGGCAGTCGCAAGGTTTTACTAATGGACGTTATCTACCACCATTAGCAGATTTTTATCAGAATATAAACGATATTAATAATAGCTTTGATGATACTAAGCTCGAATACGATATTGTTTTTTGCGGCAATTTATATTCTAATAATAACGTTGCCGGAATCGCTTGGTTTTTGAGTGAAGTTTTTCCTATTGTACTAAATAAATTACCAAATACCAAAGTTTTGATTGCTGGCGCCAGACCTGTTGAAAAAGTTAAGAATATGTGTCGGGAAGCAGGAGTGCATCTTAAAATAAATCCAGTTTCATCAGCAGAAATTTATAATTCAGGTCGTATTTTTATTAATCCAACACTTACAGGTAGCGGTGTCAGCATCAAATCAGTTGAAATGTTAGCATTCAATAAACCTATAGTATCGACTTTACAAGGTATAAGTGGTTTACCAGAAGTCATTAACAAACACTTTTACATTGCTGAAAATCCAGAGTCTTTTGCTGATACAATAATTAACTTATTATCATCTTCAGATCAAAAAAATATTCCTGACTCGAAATTATTTGAATCTATTTTTGGAATACAAACTTTAGAAAAAGTCCTTCAAGAAATAACTTATTTGATTGAATTACCACTATCAAAAAGAAACTGATACGTTATTTGATAACTTGAAGGCGCCTGTAAGTAAGAGTAATAGAGGAGATATACCGCACTAGATGATATTTTGCAGTCAGAGCTAAATTCAATTGTTTTAATTTTTTGCTGTTTTTAAATTGTTTTAAAATGAAAATATTGTACTTAACAACAGTTCTCCCAAGCCCAAAAAAGACAGGTGGTGAAATCGCATCTCAAACTTTTATTGAAGCGCTTGAGAGGGAGCAGTATGAAGTTACAGTAGTTGCTTATCAAAGGCAAGATTCAAACACAGTTAGAACTAACGAAATTTCTGTAGGCACCCGCAAAATAGAAACGTATAAATCTTATTTATCATCAATTGTGTGGATGATTAAAAGCTTTTTTAAAAACTTACCTTACTCGGCAACAAAATATTATTCTAAAAAATACTCACAAATTGTAAATGTGCTTTTGACAAAAAATAATTATGATATTATAATTATAGACCATGCTCAAATAGGATGGATAATAAATTTATTAATACCTAATAAAATCAGCAAACAAAATAACATAAAAACTAAAATCATACTAATGGCTCATAATATTGAGCATGAAGTTTATTTAGCTCAATGCCAGAGTACAAAGAATCAGATATCTAAGTACATTTATTCTCGTGAAGCACGTCTAATTAAAGTCATAGAAGACAAATTGGCAAGTGTCGCTCACCAAGTTTGGACTTTGGCAGAGCATGATTCCAAGTATTTTTATAAATTGAATCAGCATTCGATAGTTTTCGATTTGCCCGCTAGCTTAACTTTAAGTTATAAACCATTCCAGCATCAAATTCCGACAAAATTTGATATCGGTATTATTGGTAGCTGGACTTGGAAAGCTAACTTATTAGGTTTGAAGTGGTTTTTTCAAGCCGTATATCCATACTTACCCAAAAATTTATCAATACACGTTGCTGGTAAAGGGGCTGAATGGTTAAATGGAGAATACGCAAATGTTGAGTATTGCGGTTTTGTTCCTGATGTTCAGGCATTCATGGCACAAGCAAAAGTAATTGCTATTCCCTCGATAGTAGGTGGTGGTGTTCAAATTAAAACACTTGATGCTATTGCATCAGGTTTACCGATAGTCGCTACTCCTATGGCTTTACGAGGAATCTTTAGTTATCCATCGATAATTAAAGTTGCTGAACGACCTGATGAATTTGCTTATACTTTAGTTGATTTATTGAATAGCAACTTTGGACAAGAAATGAATAGCAAGCTAATTGATGAATGCTTTCAATGGCTACAGTCAAGACAGGAACAATTCTCCAAAAAAGTCACGTTTGCAATCAAGAATCTAGGAATTATTTTGACAAAATAATTAGGGTTTTTCATGTTATTTAATCATGAATTTAAAACATGTAGAGACCAAATTAATTCGGTCTCGACAACATACAGATTTTACAAATGATTTACGACAACTATATTTTTAATATTTATCTGCCATGCGCCAAAAATGACGATTATTTTTATGGTCTTTCTTAAGATAGTCTTTTTTCACATATAAATTAAGTTTTTGTTTTAAAATCAGAAATAAAAAGGGTATATCTTCGATTAAATAACGTCTCCACAACCTTTTTGGCTCACACAACAATCTGAACAACCATTCAAAACCAGTTTGACTAACCCAGTTCGGTGCGCGTTTCACACTTCCTGCTTCAAAATCAATAGTGGCGCCAAGTGCCATAAAAATCTGAATATGTGGCAATTGGTCTTTATACTTATGTATCCATTTTTCCTGTTTAGGGGCGCCAACTCCTATAATTAAAACAGTGGCACCAGAATTATTTATCATCTCGGTAATCTGTTGACATTCCGGAAGATTATTTTCAAACCCAAAGCTCGGAGAATAAGAACCAACTACAATGTTTCTACCAATCTTAGAGTTGATTTTTTGCTGTGCTTGACTCGCAATTCCTTCTTTGGCGCCTAAAAGAAATATTTTTATTTTCTTATTATGCTTATGATAATTGTAAAAAGCCGGCAATAAGTCAGAGCCAGATATCTTTTCGCGCAGAGGAGTACCTAGTAATCTGGAAGCTAAGAGTAGTATTTGACTGTCACAAACTTTATAATTACTGATACTGTAAGCTTGGCAGAATTCTGGGTCTTTTTGCAGCTTCATCAAATGGTCTACGTTGGGTGTAAATACAACACCTGATTTCAAGCTTTCCAAAAATTCAGTCTTTGATAAATTGTCGATTTCTAAATTTAGGATTTTGACTTTATTCATGGTAGAACACTGCTCATATGAACTTGATTTAGACAAATTTGAAACATCTGTGTAAAATTTAATTAAAAAAACGCAGAATCTACTGAAGTAATATTTGCTCTTATCTTAGAATGTTTCGCTGGGATATCTATTGTTTACTGAGAAATTTCGGTATTGTCACCGTTTTAAATTGACAATCTTTTAATCTCTTAATCTTAAATTAGCATACTTACCTATGTAGTCATATCAAGTTCATATACTTTTCATTGAAACTACAAGATGCATTTTGTGAGTTCATACTAAAAAATAAGCTATTTACTGCTTTTGTCGTATTTATGTGATTGTATTGACCTTTAAATGTATGAAATTTATGTAAAGACCTCCTTGTGTAGGAAAGATGTAATTTTTTTCTTTTATCGATGTTTACAAAAAGATAATATACAATGTAAAACTTTACGAAATCAAAAAATCTTTAACTGACACATTGCGAATAGTATCAGCAATTTTGATCTTATTGAACACCATTGTGATATAACTAATATATCCAAGTAATTTTTGCTACAAATAATATTTAATATAAATCATTTTTTATACTTAACAAGCCAAGCCAATTCTAAAGACAAACCTAGTTTCTTAAACCACTTCAATATCTTGTTGATATTAAAAAATTTCTTACCGAGTGACTAAAATTAGTGACATACCTATATAGGTATATACAATTTGAGTTGTTGACATAATTATGATATTTTTGTATTATCTGTTAGTGGAGCGTAGGAAGTAGATGTAACATGTATATTAGATAGTTTTTGTCAACCGTATAATTAATGTTGTATAGTAGTATAAACTGGTAATAAATATTATATTTTCCTATCTCAAAGACGATGTAGAAATTAAATTTTTGATGTTTAATAGTTGAGTATTGCTAAAAATTCATGCCTAGCAACTACTATTTAATTGGTGTGATAGTATTTTTTGAGGAGTGAACGTGAAGAGTATTTTTTCCCGCAATGGAATTTTCTGTGCGTTAGGTTTAACGTCCACGGTCGTTTTGGCAAGCACAGCAGCAGTTGCCCAGATAGCAACACCAGCAAGTAGTACACAAACACTGACCCAGACATTAAAGCGCGCGCGTACAGTAGTGGTTACACCCGTACCAGGAACTACAGCAACAACTTCTGCTGCGTTAATGCAGTCGTCAAATTTGCCAGCAGAACAGCGAACGCAGGAAGTCACAAACCAAACCACTAAGCAAGTAGCACAAGCAGATATTGACCCAGGTAGAACAACTCGCGGTGGTTCAAGCTATGTTGGTGTAGCGGGTAATATTGGTCTTGGGGGTGGAGATTCGGCGCTAGGAGACGGTAACTTTGCTGTAATAAGTAAAGTTGGGTTGACAAGAGCTTTTTCAGTTCGACCAGCAGCAATCTTTGGTAATAACACAGCTATATTGATACCTGTGACTTATGATTTTTCCTTGCAGCAATCTGAAGACCCATTTGTAGAGCCATTACCAATTGCACCATATGCTGGAGTCGGCGCCGCAATTAAAACGGGTGGTGATAATTCAAAAGTAGCGTTTATGGTTACTGGTGGAGTAGATTTTCCGCTAACTCAACAATTTACAGCAACCGCAGCAATCAACGCCGGATTTTTTGACCAAACCGATGTTGGACTTTTAGTTGGTGTTGGTTATAACTTTGGTGGCTTTTAATGAGTGAAGAGTACTGAGTGCTGAGTGCTGAGTGCTGAGTAGAAAGTGCTGAGTAGAAAGTGCTGAGTGCTGAGTAGAAAGTGCT
>NZ_JBXXZH010000026.1:0-62241 GCF_059640475.1 Calothrix sp. CBUCES-K 9914 | reverse complement strand
TGCTGACTTAAACTGGTTAAATAATAGTATTTGTGCTTGTTGAGTTGGAGTAGATAATCTGGCGCCTACAATCTCAAGCTCAATGTTCGTCTCACCGTTAAAAGTATTTTCGCGAATTTTGTAAGCAATATCTATATTAACTGGTAGAGGACAGTACTCACGCCAACGCCATGCTATCGCCTTAATTGTATGGCGCTTATTGTCTATTATTTGCTCTACCGTCATTTTAAGATGAGCCTTACCTACGATCCCCTGCTCGACAATGCGTACATTCGGAGTCCAAAATACAGGCTCAGGATTTTCGATGCCACAAGGTTCTAATATATTAAGCTGTCTGTAAAGTTTTTGGTTAAGTTGATTAAGATTTGCTAACGTATCGATTTTGAGTAACGGTTTAAGATGCTGCTCCTCCAAGCATTTATTTGCAAACTCGCTAAGACGTGAATGCACCAACTCTAAATTTTCAGCAGGTATCGAAAAACCGCCAGCAGCTTTATGTCCTCCATATTTACCGAGTAAATCATGACAGTACTCTAAAGCCTCAAATACATTAAACTCTGGAATACCGCGCGCAGACCCGCGAATATGTCCTCCCTCTTCATATGTGCCAATAAATACTGGAACCCCATAGCGTTCGACTAAACGCGAAGCCACAATTCCAATCACACCATGATGCCAATTAGGGCAGACTACTAATAATACTCGGTCTGCAGTTAGAGACGCGATAGGGAGCGTCTCTACATATTCAATCGCTTCGGATTCAATTTGTTTACACATGTCTTGACGCTGACGATTTATAGTTTCGCACTGCATCGCACGTTCGAGTGCTATCCCCATATCGTCAGTTGTGAGCAATTCGATCACAATTTGGGGATCAGCAATTCTTCCAATCGCATTGACACGAGGACCAAGACGAAAACCAATATCTTCAGGCCTTAAGGATTTTTGATTTTTGATTTTTGATTTTTGATTGTTGAAGTCGGGTGTTAAAAGATTTTTATTTTCTCCAGTAGGACGTGCTTCCACTCCTGACATTTGAATTAAAGCTTGAATTCCTGGTAAGCTAGATTTAGGTAATACTTTTAAACCACTTTGTACCCAACGACGGTTAACACCAGTTAAAGGCGCCAAGTCAGCAATAGTACCCAAAGTAAAAAGTTCCAACATCCGTGTAGTAATGTCGGAATTAGCCTGTCCCAGTTGTTCAGCAAGCGACACAGCCAAAATATAAGCCACACCCACACCAGCAACACCTCGGTAAGGAGAATCTTCGCGGATCAGTTTTGGATTTAATATTGCATTTGCGGGCGGTAACTTTTGAGGAATATCATGGTGGTCAGTAACAATAACCTTTATACCAAGTTCCCTAGCTGCTTCTATTGGTTCAACAGCAGCAATACCATTATCAACAGTGAGAATTAACTCGACTCCCTCATTATAAAACTCTTCAATAATGCGTTTATTTATACCATATCCCTCATGCATCCGACTCGGTATTGCATAATCAACTTGGGCGCCTAAATACCTTAAAGCGCGTAATAATAGAGCAGTACTAGTCATCCCATCAGCATCATAGTCGCCGCAAATGGCAATCTTAGCTTGTGAGACAATAGCATTTTCCAACAACTCCATACTCACCGCTAAATCAGGAAAATCCTCAAGCGGGGAAGGTAAATTTAATAATTCGGGTTCTAAAAATATCTCCGCATCGGAAAGCGTATTAATTCCACGATTAATCAAAAGCTGACTTATAATCGGCGATATACCAAACCTATCCCCAAGTATTTGCGCGAATTGTGGCCTTTCCGGTTGAATTTGCCATCTTTGTTTAGGCAAACGCCGCTCACTTACAATAGACGTGGAAAAAGAGGTGTTGAGCATTAAAATTAAAAATACAATTAGATTTTCAGATCGCAATAAATAATTCAACAACAATTAAATTAGGTCAGGCATACTAAAACCTCAAATATACATAAATATTTACATTTATATATATTTATATATATTTATATATAATATTGTGGAACGGGCATCCTGCCCGTTCTACAACATCAACAACTTATTTCTACAAAACATTAATCATTCCATCATCGCGGAAATAAATCGAACGGTCCCCAGGTAGGCGCCAGTTCGGTCTCAACTCCACACGCAAAGTTGCCGTATTTATCTTATTTAATGATGCACTCAACGAACGTCCAGTATCATCCCAAAACAGCAAAGAAATATTTGGCTCAGTCAAACGAACTTGCTCGAACTTCAGAGTTTGCCCAGGTTGTATAGCGATAGACTCCGAAAATTCACTATTCTGTAATTTTAGCACACGCGGTGTTTTATTTGCTACCTCAATTCTGACGAACTGCCCAGGAGTGAACTGAAGCGGGTGCCTACCGCATCTAGAAGCACAAGTTTGAGCGAGCGAAGGGCTAGTGTTATTATTTACACCAAATAGTAAAGTTGTAGCAACAATAGCGGTAGATACAATCTTTGATATCTTTAACACGTTCAGAAATTCCTACTCCAATAAATAACCCGTAGATGATCCCCCCAGCCCCCCTTAACAAGGCAGGAAGTTGGGGGGATCAACTATCTAATTTATTGTTCCCCTTTGATAGGGCATAGTTAAAAATGAATAGGCACAAAAGTAACCTTTATGCCTTTGTAGTCAATTAACAGTTCAACGCGGCTTTCCTTTGCGCGTAGTCCTAAACCATTCATCAGCGCACTAGTGGTCTGTGTCATTAATTCTGGGGTGTAGGCACCTGACTTGAACTCTCTTAACTCTTGTCTCTGTAACTCTGTGTCTCTGTGGTAACAAATATATTACCCCAAAATTAATGACACGAACCACTAGCTTGCCAACCAGAAAACTTTTCACAAATGTTGACACCGTAACCGCAGATATACTGACAGTAACTGTCAAAATATAATCAATCATCAGTGATGCACCTGCGATGAGTCCCGGATAGAGACCAAGGTTTTCTCTCGCAACGATGTATGAATCACCACCTTTAGGATACGCACGAATCGTTTGGCGATAAGAAAGCACCACAGCAGCATAATAATAGCCGCTGCGATCGGTATCGATATTGCTAGGGCGCCGCTACCAGCAGCAATCAAAACAATTAAAATTTCTTCAGTAGCATAAGCAACCGAGGATAATGCATCTGATGATAGTACACCAAGCACGACCGCATTACTCAGCCTTTCCTCTGAATGCGCGTCGGTAAGGTTTTACCAAGAAGGAATTCTTTAATTTGGGGGTAGAAAGACGTATGTCCACCTGGTAGGTTTTGTCATCTCTCTTTGGTTAGATATAAACACTCATCTCAAAGAAAGAATAATTACTACTATTTTCCCAAATCCTTCCGAAATTGCAATATTTTAAACTAATTTTTTTGCTTCATAACAAATTCAATTGCATATCCTTATCGGGAACAGGTAATAGATTTGATTTGGAGGTGTTCTCCTCAGTTACTAACCAATCCTCCTCATTTTCTAACAGTAAATTTTGAGCTGCCTCTAACATATGACGAGAAATATCTTTCAAATCTTCACGATTATTTAAGTAAGTTTTCAGCGCTTCAATTGGGTCGATACTATGAGTCGCATTCAACTCAGGAACGCGCGGACGAGCAAGTTGGCTAACTAATTCGGGATGAATACTGTAAGTATGTGCGGGACTTAGAGCTTGGTGCAACGCAGCAGTTTCGATTAAATCTAACTGTTCGGAACGCAGTCTATAAATTAACCGTACTACTGCGTCACTATTATCATGTTTAGCAATAGCCTTCAATATCATTGCTTGTGGGCTTTCAGCAGAAGAAACATCAAGTTCAATAGTTCGGAAAACTCGTACAGGCAAAGGACAAAATTCCCACTCAACCCTTCCAGCTTCAACATTAACCATTACATAACCTTTATCTTCCTTTTCTTCGCTAAAATCAACACGCTCAATACTGCCAGGGTAAATAACAGGTGGATTATTAAATTTATTGAGATTTTGGTGACGGTGAACATGTCCCAACGCGACATAATCAAAACAATCGCGCGTTAATAGAGAGAGAGGAAGTGTAAAACCCTTACCAACAGCCAAATAGCGTTCTGCGCCAAGCGTAGCATTATCAGCCATCAAATGTGCTAAAAGTACAGTAGGTTTTTCAGGGTCAAGACGGCGAATTTCACCTTCAATAACCACACGCAAGCGTTCAGTAAGTAATTGGTTAACCTCCGAAAGAGACATACCCTCAGTATCTTGCCGCGTCATCAACGTAGAACGAGTTAACCAAGGCAGCGTAATTATTTGTACCGCACCATTACGAGTATGAATTAAATGCGTATTAATACTGTCACCAACAATAAACCCTGGTACACCCAGCGTCCGGTAAATACATAAACTGGCACCTCCAGTTCCCTGCGAGTGTTGGTCATGGTTTCCCACCAATAACACAGTCGGAATCTCAGCATCAACCAGGCGCCGGAACTGTGAAGCAAAAGCTTCCTGAACATAAGGAGGAGGAGTAGCATCAGGAAAAGCATCACCACCAAAAATTACCAAATCAACAGGTTCATTAATCGCGCGGTCAATACACATCGAAAGCGTGCGAACAAAATCTTCCAACCGCGTATTCAAACCAGTTTCCCCATTAATGCGCCCGTGGGAAAACCCACTGCCCATATGAACATCAGAAAGATGAAGAATTTTAATCATAAGTTAGGACGTAGGGTGTGTGACGCTATAAAAATTATGAAATAAAACTAACGATTTAGTAGCGTCACGTACCGAAACAAGATAAAAATCGTAGGTTGGGTTCCGAAGCAAAATAAATAGCCAAAAAGCATAGTAAAGAAATTTTAAGTGATTCTAGATATATAGTACGTCTTATAATAATATATCTATACCAAATTACTCTTATATGGAAATACGATTTAAATTTCATCCAGATAAAGCTGTTCAAGCTACAGCGATACTTTTAAAATCTCACGGAAAACCAATGCCATGCCTAAGCTTGCTTAAATTGCTTTACATAGCAGAGCGCACAGCATTGGAACGACTAGAGCAACCAATCATTGGTGACAGGTATATTTCCACACATAACGGGCCGATACTCAGCCATATTTACGACCTTATAAAAGGAAAAAAGGTTGGTGGGGCAAACGAAATATGGTCAAAATATATATCCTCTGTATCGTCATGCCATAAAACTCAGCAAATTTCTGATGATTATACAGTCTGCTTACTTAATGAACCAGGTGATGATGAATTATCAGAGGAAGAAACAGAAATTTTGAACGAAGTCTATACAAAATATGGACAAGTTAGCTTTGATGATTTAGGAGAGATAAAATATTTATTCCCAGAGTGGAGGAAACCACATAGTAGGGCTTTACCAATTAACATTGAAGAAATTCTCAAAAATCTAGGAAAAACAGATGAAGAAGTGATAGAAATACGCGAAAATTCAGAAAGAGAGCAATATCTAGACTGGGTGCTAAATGGACGATGAAACTTTTTCTATAAATCTTGGAGATGCATTTCTTATAGAAACACCACCAAATGGAATGCATTTATATATTGCGATTATGCCTTTAAGTGAGAATAGATATTTATTCGTTAATGTCACTAAAAGAAAACCAATATCTGATACATCTTGTATTATAAAGCCTGGGATGGCTGTTCCAAGCTTTATAATCCAAGAGTCAGTAGTTGCTTATAAGTTTGCAAGAGAATTTGAGTTAGAGGAAATTAGTAGCTTAATAGAATCAGGCACTTGTGAATACAAAGGTGTAGTATCACCCAATATCTTATATAAAATTCAAATTGGCGGCATATCATCA
This sequence comes from Calothrix sp. CBUCES-K 9914, assembly GCF_059640475.1. NCBI lineage: Bacteria > Bacillati > Cyanobacteriota > Cyanophyceae > Nostocales > Calotrichaceae > Calothrix > Calothrix sp. CBUCES-K 9914. The sequence continues at coordinate 56,406 of NZ_JBXXZH010000026.1, read as the reverse complement.
AAACAAATTAAAAACAAATATAAAAATAACCTTAAAAAATTCCTAGACATAAGTGAGTAATTCATATTTTTTATGTATAATTGCTACAAAAAGTAACCTAACTTATGTTTGCTCTGAATAAAATTTATGAAAACAGTTTAAGTAGGTGGGCGCCAAAAAAGTCAACTATGTTAAGATATATAAATACTGAGAATGCATCTACAAGGTGGTTTGTGTATGGGCGCGCGTTTAAGGGTATTCCTAACTCATGAGCAAGACAGGACTTTGCTAAACCGTAAGAATTCAGGATGTACCACAGAAAGTTAAAGACAGAGCAGAAGTAATCAGGCTAAATGCACACGGTTGGTATGTGGAGAACATAGCCAGCCACTTTGACTGGAACGAAAAAACAGTAAGAAAAGTTTTGAATCAATGGAATAATCAAGGTTTAGAGGGTATGAAGGGAATTACCTGGTCGAGGGGGAAAACCGAGGTGGAAAGAGGATGACATAGTATTTTTAGAAGAATGCCTACGAATAGAACCACGTACATACAACAGTTCCCAGTTAGCTCTCAGGTTAAAAACAGAACGTAACGTGCAATTGAGTCCTGACAGGTTAAGACGGGTACTCAAAAAAAGGGGAGCCAGTGCGTTGGGCGGCTCTGCCGACTTGAAGCAACTGGCGTGGTCGATTGGAAGCGTGCTTTGAAATTGTCATAAAGGAAAACAAGACCCGGTAGCGCGCGCGAACAAGCAAGCAGACCTGGATATGTTGGAATTAGCTGCTGCAAGTGGTGAAATCGATTTAAAGTATCTGGATGAATCAGGGTTTTGTGTGTGGAGCGAGCCTGGTTACACTTATTACTTTAGAGGTGAGCAAAAACGCTTAGAACAAACAAAACGTCGTGGTCGTAGATTAAGTATTATAGGGCTTCTTCAACCTTTAATTAGTTTTGTTTACGGATTAATTATTGGTGGCGTTAACCGTAAAACTTATATAGAAATGATGGAGCAAGAAGCCCAAGAAGCACAACAAACGGGGCGTACAAGGGTTATTGTCCAGGATAATCGACCAGTACACCGAAGCCAAGAGGTTCAACAATTGTGGAAAAAATGGGAGAGTCAGGGTTTATACATATTTTTTCTACCAAAGTACTGCTCAGTTCCGGAATCCAATTGAATTGGAATGGCAACACATAAAAAAAGATGAATTATCTGGTCAAGCATTTGATGATGAATTAGACCTTGCTTACGCTGTTATAAATGGCGTTCAAGCTAGAGGGGAAAAAAGCAATCACAGTACACGGCGTGTAAAATTTAACTCTAAGCCATCAGGTTAAGATTTTGTTACATAACGGAAAATTTTGGCGCCCACCTACTTACACAACTTACAAAATCAGAGGTAGAGTCTTGAGTAGAGACGCGAAATGTCGCGTCTCTACACCCCAGAATTAATGACACAGACCAGTAGTTATGCTCGTCAACTCCTTGTGGAAAAGCACACTTTATTAATTGGTAAGTGCTGACAAGATGTGATGGAATTGTTTTCTGCATAATTTAACCTGTTACTAACAGCCTTTGTGTACGAGTGCGGTTCGTTACATCAACACAACTTTTGACAAATCCGAAACAGAGTGGTACATATCAACCCTCACTTGTAACAATAACTCATCCGTTACATCCGTTGTATCCGTTGCAAGTTGGTTGTGTTGGGTTACGCTGTCGCTACACCCAACCTACAATTTACAATTTTAGAAGAATAATTCTTTTATACCTTGGCTGCCAATTTCTACTGCTAATGCGGCTAGTAGGAAGCCTAAAAGCTGTGTAATAATCACTTCACCTTCGGCGCCTATCCATTTATCGATATTGTTGGCAAGTCTTAAAATTAACCACGTGACAAACATTGCCGCAATAATACCAACAATAACGCTTACGTGTGGACTCGGTGACTCCGCCATTAATAACATAACAGTTGTCAGTGTTCCAGGGCCTGCCAGCAATGGTAAAGCTAGAGGAGTAATTGCAATGTCACGTTCCTTTTCAACTACAGGTGTATCTAAATCACCTTGGAGCATCTGTAGGGCAATCAACAGCAGCAGTAATCCTCCAGCTACCCGTAGTGATGCGAAGCTAATGTCCAGATAACTTAGTATAAACTTTCCACCAAACGCAAAAAGTAATAAGACAAAAATTGCGACTGTGACAGCTTTATCAATAATTTTACTTCTCTGCCCTGCCTCCATCCCCTTAGTCAGCACCAAAAGTATCGGAATATTACCTACAGCATCTGCCAGCACAAAAACAGCAACGAAGGTTTTGATTAAAATTGACGTATCCACTATATTTACCGATATTATCAGAGGCTCTATAACAAAATTAACTTAATTTTACCTGTTATAAATCCCCACTTTTCCATCTAGAGAGCGACTTTTTGAGTGATGATAGTAGTTTGATCACAACCACGTGTGTTATTTGACTGTTGTTAACTGAATCTATGAAGTCTTATTTAGCCGCCGCTATTCAAATGACCAGTGTGCCCGATGTTCAAGCAAATTTGGCACAAGCAGAGGAATTTATTGATTTAGCTGTAAATCAAGGCGCCCAACTGGTGGGTTTGCCTGAAAATTTCGCGTTTATGGGTGAAGAAAGTGACAAACTTCGAGCCAGTGATTATATCTGGCAAGAAACTGAGAAGTTCCTCAAAACGATGGCACAACGCTATCAAATCGCTATTCTGGGCGGCGGTTTCCCTGTTCCTACCGATACTGGTAAAGTTTACAACACAGCAGTGCTTATAGACTCCAACGGGCAAGAACTAAGCCGTTATCGTAAAGTTCATCTTTTCGACGTTAATGTACCTGACGGTAATACATATCGTGAGTCTAGTACAGTAATGGCTGGTAAGGAACTACCCGAAGTTTGTTCGACAGAGAAACTTGGTAGTATTGGGCTTTCAGTTTGCTACGACGTTCGTTTTCCTGAACTTTACCGCTACCTGTCCCACCAGGGGGCAGATATTTTGTTTGTACCTGCTGCGTTTACCGCGTTTACAGGAAAAGACCACTGGCAAGTTTTACTGCAAGCGCGCGCTATCGAAAATACCTGTTACATTATTGCCCCTGCTCAAACAGGTGTTAACTACGCGCGGCGCCAAACGCATGGACATGCAATGATTATTGACCCGTGGGGCAGCATCTTAGCTGATGCTGGTGAAAAACCAGGTGTTGCCATCGCAGAAATTAACCCATCTCGACTCGAACAAGTGCGGCGCCAAATGCCCAGTCTTCAACATCGAGTGTTCATGTAAGTAGGGTGTGTGACGCCACCAACAATTTTGAAACGAAGCTAAAATCTGGTAGCGTCACGCACAAAAAAAAACAAAAATATAAACATTAGTAACCCTCAATTATCAATCAAATAACAACTAATTAAAAATCTTTTAAAGAAATTGGAAAATTTTGCGCTGTTCTCAATCTTTTTAATCACAATAGAAGCATATAACCCTAATTTATTGCAAAAGGTACTATCAATTGAGGACTCGAATTATAGTCTTTTTTCTAACTGTAACTCAGTGCTTTCTTGTAGGCTGTAATCTCCGAAACCAACCTCAACGGCGCCCAGAAACCGACCCATTCTCCACGCAAGAACCGTTTCCAAGTCCAACCAGAACCGACACGGAACGTGATAGAGAGGGCACCAATACTGAACGCGGTACAGGAGATACAGAGCGCAACAGAGACAGCAATACAGAACGCAGTCGCTCTGGAGATAGTGAACGCGATAGAAACGGTACGGAACGTAATAGAGATGATAGAGAAAACAACAATACAGAACGCGAGAGAGGAGGGGAACGTACAAGACGAAAAAGAATTCACTGCGCTAGTTTTATTAATCAACCTGGAGCTTGTCAAGCAAATGAAATGAATTTACAGGCACCACAACCACAAGTAGAGAAAAAGTAATTTATATTACACATTTTGTAGAGACCGAATATATTCGGTCTTCTCTTGTTGACTACATTTCGTAACACTTAAGCTGTTCTTATGTTTGTTTTTGTTCATCCTTAACTGTAGAATCTTAGGGTATTAACGCCATGTTTATACATCAGAGTAATCGAGCTTACAAAGCCGAAATCCTCTGAAAAGGAAGTATGACGTTTTTTTCGCCTTCTTAGTAAAGAACGGTCAACCTAGTGATGCGAATAGCTTTAAAAATCTCTATGGTGCAGACGTTGCATGTCACCGAGCGTTTTGGGGTCTTAGTAAAACAGGAGTACCAAAAATTGGCGTTTCTACCAAACCCGTTGATTCTGCCAATTTAGCAATTATACTTACCAAAGCTGGATTTCAAGACGCTGTGATGTTAGACTCCGGCGCCAGTACTTCTTTAGCGATGGAAGGAAAGTCATTAGTAGGTTACACTCCCCGTCCAGTACCCCATGTAGTCGCATTAGTACCCACATCACTATCATTAACAAACTGTACAATAGTATTATTTTAATACATTTGTAGGGTGGGCATTGCCCACCCTACAAATGTTCAAAATCCTAAGCTCCCATTCCCGAATATCGTTTCAAACCCTGGCGCCACAAGATTCTATTTAAACCCAAAAATAATAGCGTCCAACCAATAGTCATAGAAAACCCTCTACCGATATCAGTAGGTAAACCCACTATAAGACTTACAGGAAAATCTATTAAATAAGGAAACGGAGTACACAAAACTGCTGCACGCACTGCGGGTGGAAAAACTTCTAAAGGAGCAATCATCCCAGATAAAAACAAAAAAAACAAATACCAGAAACTTTCCACAGAACTCGCACGTTCCGTCCAAAACGCCAGCATTGCAAAAGTATATTGAATTAAAAACCGCAAAGTAAACGTCAGCAGTATTGACAGTGTAAATAGCAGAAACTGTGACCAGCTAGGTATCCAAAAAGCCTGTGGATACAAAACAAAAAATAACAATAGCAAAAAAATAGCAAAAGGCATACGAGCCGCACGTTCAGAAATATGTGAAGTTACATGATGCCATACTGGGTCAATAGGTTGTAATAAGCGAGGTGAAAGTTTACCCTCCACAACTTCGCGCTCAAACTCCCACACGACCCAAACAACTGTAAACTGTCGAACAATGAACACCGCAATAAAATAACGGGCAAAATCAACAGGTGACAAACCAAATTGCCCACCTTGTGCAGCTTGCGTCCACACCCCCATTAATATAATGGGTAGTGAACCCGCTAACACCCACAATATCAACTCCGCGCGGTATTCCACCGTATAAGCGTAATACACCCAAAGAAAAGTTCTTATTTTTTTCCAAATCCAATTCATAAAAATATTGGGTAAAGGGTAAAAAAACTCTTAACTCATAACTTACAAGGTACTTAGAAGGTGCATGACGCTACTAGATTTACGCTTCGTTTTAGATTGTTGGTAGCGTCACGCACCCTACTATCGAATGGCACTTACTTAAGCATTTTGAGGCGCCAACGCGCATTGGGTAGGGTGCGTGAAAGCTATTACTATCAAGGAATGTAACGCCAAATACAGTGCTTTCACGCACCATTAATACGTTAAGTAAGCAACATTCCACCCTACTATCTTTTAACTCAGCACTCAGCACTCTATACGACTCCTGCTTGAAACACCCTACCTATAACTTCTTCTACAGGTGGCTCACTAACGGTCAAATCAATTACTTCTAAATCTGATAAGAGCCGCGATACTGTGCGCGTTAGCTTTTCCTGCTCAACAATAAAACAAGCTGAACGACCTTCAACAGTTTTGACATCGCCGTAAAATTTCAGCTTTTCCTTTGATATTTGGTGTGCTAATTCTACATGTACCTCGCGGTATGGTGCAAATCGTTCGAGTAGTCCATCCAAGCTACCATCGTACATTAAAGCACCTCGATGTATCATAATTACTCGTTCACACAAAGCAGTAATATCTGCCATATAGTGACTAGTTAATAGTACAGTAGCTTGATAGCGTCGATTGTACTCGCGTAAAAAGTCTCGCACTCCCACTTGTGCGTTAACATCAAGTCCTAAAGTCGGTTCATCTAGAAATAAGACTTGGGGACGATGTAACAGTGCAGCGAGCAACTCAGCTTTCATTCGCTCACCCAAAGACAACTTCCGCACGGGTTGAGTTAACTTCCCCTCTAACGACAGCATCTCAGTTAACTCTCCTACCCTTAGCAAAAACTCATGGTCAGAAATACCATAAACAGCAGCATTAATTTTTAACGAGTCGAGAGCAGGTAAGTCCCACAATAACTGCTGCTTTTGCCCCATTACAAGTGTAACTTTCTGCAAAAATTCTTCTTGGCGCCGAAACGGAACATATCCAGCAACTCTCACATTGCCACTAGTTGGGTGAACTAGTCCTGTAAGCATTTTCAGCGTCGTAGTTTTTCCCGCACCGTTAGGTCCCAAAAATCCGACAACTTCACCTGGGGTAATTTCAAACGAAACGTTTTTAACAGCTTGAATTTCCCGGTAAGTGCGTCGGAAAAAGTGGGATAATGTGCCTTTAATACCTGGTTCTTTGACTGCGACGGGGTAAAATTTGCTCAAACTATGAGCAATGATCATAGACATATATTTATAAAGTGTGGTAATGCACAAGCACCTAGGTCGTGTATAGGAAATACTAATATATTATTTAGGATTATTGATACAATTCTCTGAAATTCTTCCAATTTACATATTCTCTCTCAATATTTCTTCTGCTTTTGGGGAGAAGCAATATTACACGTAAGATGCTATCGTTACATCTTAATAATTTTTAACATTCACGGATTGTAGGTTGGGTGAAGCGTATAGTGTCCAACATAAACTTTCTTATAGCAATCCGTTTAAGATTTATAAAAAATTCTATCCGCGTAGAGGTCGTAATAAATGTGGCGGATATGGGAATAATAAATAATAAATACACTCTTAGGCTTAGTTAAAAATGTTTCATAAAGGCAATATGACACTTTTGTTTATACTGCTGTTAATATTTATCGGGTTCGGAGATAGCTTTTTGCCAAAACCTTTGAGTACAGCAAGTTATCAAACGCGAACAACGATAAATAACTTGGTTATCGGCATGTTTCCAGCATGGCGCCCAAAAACAAACCCATATAAAAATACACAAGAAGCTATCGAACAAACAAATAAGTAGAAAGTGCTGAGTGCTGAGTGCTGAGTGCTGAGTGCTGAGTGCTGAGTGTCAATTCTTAACTCCTAACTTTTAACTCCTAACTTTTAACTTGACTCAGCACTCAGCACTTTCGACTCAGCACTCAGCACTCTTTATTAGGCTTTTTTCAACCAGCTAAACATCGCGCGTAAGTCTTTACCAACTTCTTCAATGGGGTGTTCTGCTTCTCTACGACGCATTGAGGTGAAACCAGCTTTACCTGCTTGGTTTTCCAAAACGAACTCGCGCGCGAACTGCCCAGTTTGAATTTCGGTGAGAATTTTCTTCATCTCAGCTTTTGTTTGGTCGTTGACGATGCGCGGACCACGAGTATAGTCTCCATATTCCGCAGTATTCGAGATGCTATCACGCATCGTCGCTAAACCACCTTCGACTACTAAGTCAACAATAAGCTTAACTTCGTGCAAACACTCAAAGTACGCAAGTTCAGGTTGATAACCTGCTTCTACCAAAGTTTCAAAACCAGCTTTGATTAAAGCACTCAAACCACCGCAAAGTACAGCTTGTTCACCAAATAAGTCAGTTTCGGTTTCTTCACGGAATGTTGTTTCTAAAACTCCCGCACGTGTTCCACCTATACCTTTTGCATATGCCATTGCTTTATCGCGCGCTTGTCCGCTAGCGTTTTGGTACACCGCAAACAGTGCAGGTACACCTTGTCCCTGCTCATAGGTACGACGTACTAAATGTCCCGGTCCTTTAGGCGCCACCATTACAACATCTACATTGGATGGTGGTACAACTTGACCGAAGTGAATATTGAACCCGTGAGCAAAAGCTATAACATTTCCTTCCTTGAGGTTTGGTTCAATTTCTTGTTTGTAAACACTTTTTTGAACTTCATCGGGCAACAGTACCATAATAAAATCTGCTGCCGCCGCCGCATCCGAAACATTCTTAACCGTCAAACCTGCTGCTTCAGCCTTTGCCGCTGACTTACTACCCGGATACAGTCCAACAAGCACATCCATGCCACTGTCTTTCAAGTTTAAAGCGTGAGCATGACCTTGTGAACCATAACCGATTATCGCAATCGTTTTTCCAGCTAAAAGGTCTAAATTTGCATCTGTGTCATAATACATCCGAGCCATAGGTAGCGTCTCCAGTCAGCAAGCACCTGTTTATTTGCAGACCTTTCATCTTACCGCAAAACTATGACCAAAGAGTAATTATTTTCTTTCTTATAGACAGGACTTACGCAACTGGCACATAAAAATCGTAGGGTGTGTGACGCCACAAAAAAACTTCAACGTAGCTATAAGACCTGTAGCGTCACGCACCGACTCTCAATTGTGACAATATCGTAAGTCCTGATAGATACTTATTATTTTGTACTAATTCAAAGATTACCTACTATAAACCATCCTAGTGGTTCGTGTCATAAAATTTTGGGGGGTTTGTAGCATAGGTGTCTCGCCTGTGCGTAGGTTCAGGCAAGATGCCTAACCTACGGGTTATTTTATATACTACCAAAACTTATGACATAGACCACTAGTGATAAATGCAGCAAAATTCTAAGTTAACTTAGCTTATAACTATTGTGTTCCTTACTACAATAATTGCTTTATTCTATTTAAATCAAATACAGGTAGTCATTACTTATTCAATCAATATTTAGGTGCCAATTACGTCTGCAAAAAATCGTTCGGATGAACGAGTGAGTAATAAGAAGTAAAACTACTTAACTTGCACCTGCAACGGTTCTAGCTCTATTAACTTTGAGTGTATATCCCATCCACTCTGTACCTAATAACGCACTAATTGCTGCCATCTCTTGACTATCTGTCTCCATTTCTACAATCGCAAAGCCCCTCTTCTCTCCTGTTTTCTGGTTTGTAGATACTAAAATTCTCTTAACCACTCCATACTTTAAAAAAACTTGTCTAATATCATTATCTTCCACTTCATGGGATAGATTACCAATATAAACTGACATGAGATACCTCCCAAGTAAAATCAATTTTATTTAGGTAAATATTTACACTCTTGTCTTACTTAGATGTTGCTGACAAAAATGGTTTAATCCAAATTATTAACAAATATAAAAAAAACAAATTACTGTTTTTACCTAATTAATTAAATCTTATCAGTAAACTGACAAGTTAATTGTAAACAAATGTAAACATTTCTTGTTTATGGGCAAGGTAGTTGTAATACCTTCCCACTAGACGTTAAGAAGCGGTTTCTTGATCAAGAAGTTGAATTTCGGCTTCTGATAATTTAATATTACCCGCGCGCGCTGAGTCCTCAATACTAGAAACTTTACTGGCGCCAGGTATCGGTAAAATACATGGTGACTTGGAACGTAACCACGCCAAGACAATACCATATACTGATACGTTTTTATCTAAAGCAAGTTTACTGATAATAGAAATATCTTGCAAATCTGAATGTCGTCTCCGACCACCAAATGGACTCCACGGTAAAAAAGCCAAGTTTTCTTGTTGGCAATATTCTAAAACACCATCATACTCAGGTTGGCGATACCAAGGACTGTATTGATTTTGTACAGAAACAATATCTACAACATCGCGCGCTTGCTTAATTTGGTCAACGGAAAAGTTAGAAACTCCAACAAATTTAATTAAACCAGCATTAACCGCTTCTTTAGCTGGTTTTAATGACTCTTCTATCGAGTATTCAGGGTCAGGTGAGTGATATTGCCAAATATCAATAGGTTTATTACCACCCAACGCTTCAAAGCTAACGCGAATGGTTTCACGTAAATGTTGAGGGTTGCCATTACGAGTCCAGCTTTGGTTTGGACGCATTAACCCACCTTTTGTTGCAACAACAACACTACTCGTATCACCACTGTAGGTTTGTAATGCCTTACAAATAAGTCTTTCATTATGATGCTTATCAGATTCGTCTTTGCAGTATGAGTCCGCAGTATCAATAAAAGTAATGCCTAAATCTAAAGCGCGATGGATAACTTCTATTGATTGCGACTCATCCGGACGTTCGTATACTGACATCGGCATGGCGCCTAATCCAATTGCACTAACTGTAATACCTGTTTTGCCTAATTGTGTTGTTTGCATAAAGGGAAATAATTCACTTTTTCTAATCTCTACGACACATCATCATCAAAATCTTGAGATGGTGTACTAGTATAGTACTCGATTACTTTTTCAACAGGAAACTGATTTGATGGAACTTCGGAGCGCGCTTTCAAACCTAAAGCTACCTGTACTTCGTTCCAATCTCCTAGTAAGTAAGTAGAAACACATTCGGCAGCAAATGCTTGTTCAATAATAGGCGCCGCTTCAACTGCTTTCAAATCAACCAGTTCACCAACTAAAAAAGCATTCGTATCTTCGTCATTATCTGTAAATTTATTTAATAAATTTGTGATTATAGAAACACATTGTTCACGAGTTTCAGGATAATTTTGAGCAATACTAGTCAAAGCTGAAGCAGCATCCGCGCGTTCATAAGCATGGTGAGCGGAATCTATTATATACGCTTTGAGTGGTTCAATCGCAGCAGGTCCAATTGCTCCTAAGACACCAGGCAACTCAGAAATTATCAAATCATCTTCATCAAATGTTCCAAATAAATTAATTAACGGTTCAATGGCAGACTCCGCGCGCAGTTGACCCAAAGCTCTCATAGCATGTACTGGCGCCCAAAGAAGGAGATTTTCAGCATCGTCTGTGACTATTGATAATTCTTCGTCACATGCCATACGTATCAAGTCAGGAATATGCTGTGAAGTAAAGCCTAGTTCTTCTACATAGTTGGGTATTTGCTTACTTTCACAGCAATCACCATAACTAAGTAACTTGTCTACAGGAGAAGGATAAGTTTGTGTCATATTTCTTCTATCTTTTGCTCCTTGTTGTTTTCATTATATGGACAGGCAGGATGCCTGTTCCACAAGATAAGTATTAAATAAGCATTAAATATCAAGCTTTTTTGTTTCTTAAATGGTAACAACAACTATCTTAAGGTAGATAAACCGCCATACTAGCATCAGGTTTATCTATAATTAAAGGTTAAAATATGATTTATAGGAGTGGGATTTTAGCTACTGTATTGAGTGGAATCGTTATAAGTAGCTGCTCTGCTGATAATGCAGCTAGCGAGTCATCAGTGGCGATGCGTCAAAACGCAGCAAACGAAGTAGCAGCTACACCAGCAACACTAGCTAGTAATACAAATGATACAGCGCAAACGGTTAAGAAGGCGCCTGTAAAGGTAAAATCACAGCTAATCAAAAAAGCCACAATGAGTTTGGCTGTAGAGTCTGTTGATAAAAGTATTAATGAGATAACACAAATAATTGAAAAACGCCAGGGTGATTTAATTAAACTTGCTCAAAACCAGCCGCTGGACGAATTAGCGCGTTCAAGTGCATCAATACAGTTGAGAGTTCCGCAAAATGCCTTAGATGATACTCTATCTGAACTTGCTAAACTAGGAATTGTAAAAAATCGTAGCATTACCGCAGAAGATGTTGGGGATAGAATAGTCGATTTTCAGGCACAATTGGCAAATTTGAGAAGAACTGAAGCAAACCTTCAAAAAATTATGGATAAAGCTGGTTCAGTGCGTGATACCTTAAGCGTGTCACAGGAACTTAGCAATGTTCGTGACTCTATCGAACGAATTGATGCTCAGTTAAAGAATTTACAAAATTCAGTCAGCTATTCCACTATTTCCTTAAATATAGAAGCAGCTGTCTCAACCAAAAACCCACAGCGTGGTTTTGGGTTGCAGATGCAAGAAACTTGGAATAAATCAACTAACTCAATGAGTCGGTTTAGTATTGGGTTGGTGAAATTAGCTATTTGGCTGATGGTTTATAGTCCATATGTATTTATTATTGCTCTTGGTATTTACGGCTTTAAGCGTTGGCAAGCAGCAAGAACAGGAGCCAGAAGCTAATTTGAGTAATAACTCACCCTTGTATTAATATCGAGTTGACCATTTGTTATTAAACATATATTTTTCTCAACCGCAAATAATAGTAACCATTTTTAGCCTACGAAGGTAGGCTTTGTTCCTATAGCCCCACCCTTCTAGGGTGAGTGAGAGTATATCGTAATACAATGTAATTGGCGCCGTAAAGAGTGGAGGTTAAATTAGAGATATATAATTTGCCATTTTGCGCTCATTCATGAGTACGATGCCATTTGCTAACCAAGGATATAGAGTAATACGTGAACTCGGTTGTAACCTCAACGGAGGTCGTGTAACATACTTAGCTGAACGTATAAACACTGAGGGAAAAGTCGTTATCAAGGAATTTCAATTTGCACGTTCGCTTCTTCAAAGTTGGTCTGGTTTCAAAGCATACGAACGCGAGATACAAGTTTTACGGGGTTTAAACCATCCCGGAATACCTTGCTATCTAGACTCGTTTGAAACTCCATCAGGGTTTTGTATGGTGCAGGAGTATAAAAAGGCTCAGTCTTTATCGGCGCCGCGAAGTTTTGCTTTTGATGAGATTAAGCAAATAGCAGTTTCATTACTATCAATTCTTATATATTTACAAAACCGCATCCCACCTATCTTACATCGCGATATCAAGCCAGAAAATATTTTAGTTGATGAGTTGCTTAATGTTTATTTAATTGATTTTGGCTTTGCTCGCATTGGTAGTACTGATGTGACTATGAGTAGCGTTGCTATGGGAACTTTAGGTTTTATGGCGCCAGAGCAAATATACAACCGTAAATTAACTTTGTCTACCGACTTATATGGTTTAGGGGCAACATTAATTTGTTTACTGGCAGGCGCCAAATCAACGGCGATGCATACTTTAATAGATGAAGATGGGTGTATTGCTTTTAAACATTTAGTTCCTCAGTTGAGTTCAGGCCTTATTGAGTGGCTTGCAATAATGGTTCAGCCAAAACCTCAAAACCGTTATAAAGATGCCAGTGATGCACTTCTGGCACTAAAACCGCTTGATGTTGTTCCTTTCTGTGTAGCAAAAATTGATAAGACAGAACTAGAATTTACGGCTCGGCAAATTGGTGAAAAACTTACACAAACGATTACTATTATTAATACCAATCCAGAAACAACATTAGTAGCTTGGTGTGAAGTGGCGCCTCATACTAGTGACGCTCCCCACACACCTCATAGTCATGAATGGATTGATTTTGCGCTCAGACACTTTAATGGTGAGAAAATTCTGTGTAAAGTTACAGTTGATACAAGTAATTTAATGGCAGATAAAATATATCATCGTCAGCTATTATTACATACAAATTCAGCGGTTGAAACTGAAACTATTCAAATAAAAATAAAAACTGCGACCTTACCAATAATTGAATATAAACAACCATACGCCTCAATTTTATTATTATTTGTGACTTCGGGTGCAATGGCGTGGACTGGTGCGGCAGTTGCGGCTGTTATTGCGGCAGCATTAATGACGGTTATTGGTGCAGGTATTGTTGTTGTCGATGATATTGTGTTTGGGGCTGCGGTTGCGTCTTTAGTTGGTTGTTTTTTGGGTATTGCAGCAGGACCAATTTTTGGAACTTTTTTATCTGTAATGGTGGCAATTGAATTTTGGTGTATAACTAAATCTGGTGTAAAAAGTGTACCAGATATTGGTCAAATTATATTTATACCAAAGCTTAAGAAAGGATTTAGATTGCCAATAGGTCTTGTAATTGTCGTACTTACTGCTTTATTTGGTTCTTGTTCAGGTTTAGTATTAAAGACAGGCATAATCAATTTTTGGGTACTATTGACAATTGCGTCAACTGGTTCTAGTTTAGCTGCACTTTTAATTTACCTACCAATTTATCGGCGCCGACTCGTTGCCAAGTATCGAAAGTCACAAGATAGCCTAATAAAACCGTGAATTCAAGAACTTTTTGGCACTCTGAATTGTGTAGATTCCAAATTTTGTACTGGCGATGACGAAATGTTAGTGCATAGGGATGCCAAGATATGATGAGAAGCGTATTTAACTAAGACATGCCAGAACTACGCCATTCGATAACTCATCACTACCACGAACGAACTAAGTACGACCCCGATACTATAGCGTCCAAAAGCCACGAATTGGATTGGTCGAAGCAACCTGTACCATTTAAAGAATATAAAATTGGTACAGTTTTTGACCTAAAGCCGTATATCCAAGAATCTGGCGATTACTCCATTAATAATGCGTCGGACTTTGATACCCCTGATGCTTCCACTGTTGCATGGTGGCGCCGCTTATCACGGTTGCTATTTTGCAGCTACGGTTTAACAGCCAGAATGCCATCGATGGGGAGTGCAGTATTTTTACGGTCGGCGCCGAGTGCAGGCGGTTTATATCCAGCCGAAGTATATTTAGTTTCGCGAGGAACACCGTTATTACCTGCTGGTTTATATAACTACCAGTCACGAACGCATTCGCTGTTGCAATTTTGGGAAAGTGATGTATGGAAAACTTTGCAGGATGCTTGTTTTTGGCATCCTGCTTTAGAAGCTACTCAGTTTGCCATCGTCATCACAGCAGTTTTCTATCGTTCAGCTTGGCGTTATGAAGATAGAGCATACCGCCGAATATTTCTTGATACTGGACATTTATTGGGAAATATTGAACTATCTGCTGCGATGAATGACTTTCGACCCCACCTTATTGGTGGTTTTGTTGATCAAGCAGTCAACGATATGCTTTACGTTGACTCCTCGCAAGAAGGCGCCACGGTAGTTATTCCTCTAGCTGACTTACTCGATATCAAACAAAATTTACCAGCTGGACGCACAGCTTTACCATCTGCAACAGAAACCGACTATCCAAAAATTCCAGATGGAGAGCTGCTAAAGTATGTTCATACTGTTACCCAAATTCTGCCGGGTACAACAGGTAAATTAAATTTACCCGAAATCAGGCAAAAAAAATCTATCGAAGACAAATATAAGTTTCCCTTCTGTCAAAAAATTTCAACATTAACAACACAAATCGATTGGGGGGATAAACTTGATAAACTTTCTTCAACAATCCTCAAACGTCGTTCTACAAGGGCTTACAGTGGAGATGACTTAACTTTAGACGAATTAAAATCATTACTAGATTTTACATACCAACCCCAGCATTATATAGACCAAGAACTAGATATCTCTCCAGATTACTTCGACTTAAATTTAATACAAACATTTATCGCAACTTCTGGGGTAGAAGGACTTGAAGCTGGTTGTTATTACTACGCACCTGCTTCGCAAGAGTTACGACAAATTCGCTTTAAAAACTTCCGTAGAGAATTACATTTTCTCTGCTTAAGACAAGACTTAGGACGCGATGCATCTGCTGTAATTTTTCATACAGCCGATTTAAAAGCCGCGATATCTCAGTATGGCGATAGAGTTTACCGCTACTTACATATGGACGCTGGGCACTTAGGACAAAAACTAAATTTAGCAGCTGTCCGTTTAAATATAGGAGTTAGCGGTATTGGTGGATTCTTTGATGATAAAGTCAATGAAGTTTTGGGTATTCCTCAAGACGAAGCTGTATTGTATGTCACTACAATAGGGCGCCCAATGTAAACATTTTCCATTTTGTGGAATGGGCATCCTTGCCCATTCCATATTAAGACATTTTGATAAACATAGATTAAACTAGCGCATGTCAAACTAACGCGCGTTCCAAATGTCTCTAAGACGAATTTTCATCACTGCCTCAGTGCTATTAACCACAGCCTCAGTCACAACTAGCGCTTTTGCCCAAAGCAAAGGCACTCCCGGTAAATTTGATTTTTATGTACTAGCCTTATCTTGGTCTCCTGACTATTGTGCAGCCAAAGGAGACAGTGACCCATCTCAATGTAAACA
This sequence comes from Calothrix sp. CBUCES-K 9914, assembly GCF_059640475.1. NCBI lineage: Bacteria > Bacillati > Cyanobacteriota > Cyanophyceae > Nostocales > Calotrichaceae > Calothrix > Calothrix sp. CBUCES-K 9914. Next base: position 40,417 of record NZ_JBXXZH010000026.1, on the reverse strand, counting down.
AGGAAAAAAACTAGGTTTTGTTTTACACGGACTGTGGCCGCAATACCAAAAAGGATATCCCGCAAGCTGCACCACAGAACCATTACCAGAAGCAGTTCAACAGCAATTTCCCAATCTTTATCCTAGTGCCAAACTCTACACTCACGAATGGGAAAAACACGGAACATGTACAGGCTTAACCCCAGCACAGTACTTAACACTATCAAAACAAAAGAAAGATTCAGTAACAATTCCAACAGCCTACATCAAACCAAGTAAACCCTTCCGTACTACTATAAATCAACTACAAAACGACTTTGTTGGCGCCAACGGAGCATTCACAAGTCAAAGCATAGCCCCTTACTGTTCAGGTTCCGGACGCTTCCTACAAGAAATCTTTGTTTGCTTTACCAAAGACGGCAAACCAGGCCCTTGCAGCGCAGAAGTTCTCAAACGTTCACAAAAAAGTTGCGGTCAACCAGACTTCCTAGTACGCAGCGTTCGCTAGAATATAGACCGTAGGTTAGGCGTCTCGCCTGACCTCAAAAATATGGTATTGGGCGAGTTACCCCTCGCAGCAATGGCAAATTTGTCTTGACTTTATTCGATAAAAGTCAATTTGCAGTTCAACCCAAAGACTTCAAAGCTGTTTTCAGAAAAGATAGCTATGCTTATAAGTTTGGCTTAAGATAAATCCGGCATTTTAGAGAAATTGCCGGATAATTATTTGTCTAGTATTTACTGTATTTGATGGGTTGAAAACAGAGAACGAGAAATTTCCAGGCGCCGACCATACTTACACTATCGAGACAATGACGCAAGACCGTCGTGCAATTCAGCTAGGTACTAGCCATCACCTTGGAACAACATTCTCACAAGCTTTTGACGTTAAGTATTTATCTGCCCAAGGCAGTTTAGAATATCCATTTGCAACAAGTTGGGGTATAAGAACCCGTCTTATTGGCGCTATGATAATGGCTCATTCTGATGACCAAGGATTTATTTGCCCTCCTCGTGTTACTCCATTACAAGTTGTTGGCATCCCAATTTATAAAACAGACGATGATAAACAAACTGTTTTATCTAAATTTGAACAATTGCAACAAAAATTCAGATTAATTGATAAATTCTCATTCCGAGTAGACGCGCGTGATAACTTAAGTCCTGGCTTCAAGTTTAATGACTGGGAGTTAAAAGGCATTCCACTTCGTCTAGAGATTGAATCCAAGGATTTGGCAAATGAAAGTTGTATCTTAGCAAGACGCGATACAGGGGAAAAAATTAATGTACCACTTGACCAATTAGAAGAACAAATACCTGAAATATTGGATTCTATTCAAAACAGTTTGTTTAGAAAAGCTCAAGAATTTCAGCGTCAGCATACTAGGTGAAAACTCTTGTTTCAATGATAGTCGCCGTTCTATCGAACAGGTTGCAAAAACTTTGTATCGTACAGACCCTTTGAAAGAGAAAAAAATTATAGCTATTACTACAGCTTTTGAGAGTGTAGGAATAAAAGTTTGAAATATTAAGCCATGTAGGATAGGCATCTTGCCTGTCCTACAAATTAACGGACAGGCGAGACACCTATCCTACGACTAATTCTTCACCACGTCTATATAACTCCCGCGCGTACTCTGTCCATGTGCCTTGTCCCCAATATCGAAAACAGCTAGTTTGCAACAATAAGTTATAAAGTAGTGCTTTTTGGTAATCTTCGCGTTGTGTTACTGATGCATCTTGTTCAACTAACTTGTCATATTTTTGGTGAAACAACGCGCTAAGTTTATTCATTGGTTCGAGTACATTCTCATACCCCTTAACCCAACTTAAATCATTCGTCCATGAGGCGCCATCAATATGAAACTGATTATCATTTGCTTTTAATTCTTGAATTGCATTTGCTACAGTTTCCGGTGTTACACTATTCACGCGCTGCCATATTTTATGTTGTTGTACAGCTTGAATTTCTGGATAATTATCTGGGTTGGCGCCTGCTGCCTCAATTAATTCTAGATACTCAGTACCATTCATTGCCACAGTTCCGGCATGATTATTACCAGCATCCCTAATTTCGTGATAAATTCTGAATAAATCACGGGGATATTCATTCATCATCACACCCCCATTCTCACCATCGGCAATTTGTGTGACATTTGAAGGAATACTAATATTACCAACTTGCTGTTTACCACGTCCTTTCGCTTCAAAGTAAGGTTGCATTTGGGCAACCAGTTTTGTATCCGAACCTTGAGTTTTAATTAGTGCAGTAATACTAACTGTTTCACCGTGAGAATTACGCGCGACTAACTTATTGGGAATATACTTTTGGTCATGATGCAAACTGGCGCCATCTAAACGTTCGACTGAATGCTCTTGCACCATTACCCATTTATACCCGCATTCCTTCAAAGCTTTTACGTACTCATATAAAGTATCCGGATGATTAGGTAAATGCATTTCGGGAGGAGAAAATCCTTTTACCCGCTTCAAAGCATCGTACCCGAATATTGCGGCAAAATAATGCTGCCAAGCTTGAATATGTAATTTGATGTCAGGAATAGGAGTAGAAGGAATAACCGCATGACTCCACATCGTACCCAACCATTCCACGTAAGGTTGATACTGCACATCGCAGGTAATGCGCTTGAGAGTATCGATAATGTCGGTGTGCTGCTGTCGTAAACCCCAAAGTAAATTACCCGAATAGTCGAGCATAATACGGGGGTTACATCCTTGGGAAATTAATTCTGGAATAAAATCACCCATACGTTTATAACACCAAGCGAAAACACCCGCATTATGGTTGTCCCCATCATGGGGATGTTCAAACATATGTTGAAGATTACTGATTAATTCACCGTTGAAACCTGCGGGGATAGTGGGTTGGTGCATATGAAGCGCGCAGGCAAACCCAGCATTAATATTTTCGAGCCGTAAATTCGTTGTATTCAAAAATACAGGGTTATTGTGGGTTGTAACTAAATGAATTTCTGATTCCCAACCGCTAATGTTTGGTAAACCGAAACGAACATCATCAAGTTTAGGGAGGGGGGATGAAATAGTAGCAGTCATTCCATATGTCCTGTAGAAGCTTACTCATTTTGACCCCATGATTGCTGTTATACCAGAAAGTCACTAAATAAATTAATAACCAAACTTTGCTCCATATTATTAATTCTGGTGGGTTGTCTATATAATACGTCTTCCAACGGTGTCACTCCTGCAACCACTTCATGTGATTAAATTTGGGGGGTAGGCGCCTTCCTTGAAACTTTGTTAGCTCTTACCTCTGCGAACTCTGTGTATCTGTGGTAAAAAATATATCATCAAAATTAACTATATGAATTTTGAATCAAGCGAAAAGTAAAATTTTTATAAATTTACGAGGATTTTGTCACTACTATGTCACAACTTCACAATTATGCTGCATGGTATAATCCATAAGGAGACAAATCAATGGCGCCTCAAAAAGAATCAACTATTCCCGATACCTTACTTAATGAATTCAAAACTTGCACCCAGTTGCATTTCAATGGCAAGCTTGAAATTGAATTTTGTACAGGGCATAAGTTTTCTTTTTACTACCGTTTAGGACGCATTGTGTAGGCAAGTGGAGGCGCCCATCCACTTCGACGCTTTAGCCGAAACATGGCGCAATATTGCCCACAGATTAATCTTGATACAATCCAATCGCAAACGCACAATCAAGATATAGAACATTGGGATTATTTAATCCTAGAAGCTTTGTATAAAAACCAAAAAGTTAAATGTGAGCAAGTAATTCAAATTATTTATAGCACAATCGGTGAACTTCTATTTGATTTAACGCAGCAAACAAGCTGTCATATCAGTGCTTGTCAGCGCAGCAAAGAGGTAATTTTAGAGGCGCCAATGAGTCTTTCTAGCACAATGGTGTCACTCGAATATATATTTCAATCGTGGCATTCCTGGTCAGAAGCTGGTTTAGCAAGTGTTTCTCCTGACTTAGCACCTATACTACGACAAGCAGAACAACTTCAACACGTAGTTAATCCAGCAGTATACGATAAATTTGTCAAGTTGATGAAAGGTAAATATACACTGCGTGACTTAGCAGCAAAAGTGAAGAAGGATGTATTAGCTATCAGCCGTTTTTTACTTCCTTATATTTCGCGTGGGTTTGTCGAATTAATTAAAGTAGAAGATTTTCGTTTATTTACAAAAGAAACTAAAAATATTTCCATCCAAACACAATCATCAAAAACGCCATTAATTGCTTGCATCGATCATAGTCCTAGAGTTTGCTGGCTTATGGAACAGATTATTACTCATCACGGTATGAATTTTGTTGGTATTCACGACCCTTTGAAAATCACATCAACTTTAACTGAGCGTAAACCAGATTTAATATTATTAGATTTAAATATGCCAGTTATCGACGGTTATGAAGTTTGCGCTCAAATCCAACGTATTTCCAGTTTAGCTAAAACACCTGTCATCATCTTAACTGATAATGATAGTCTTTTTAACCGGATACGCACGAAAGTAGCTGGCGCCAATGATTTTATGAGTAAACCTGTGGAAGCTCAAAAAGTGATGGATATGTTACGCAAGCATTTATACTTTGAAAAGACATCACTTCATGATTCTCCAATAGTACCTAAATATGAAATAAGTTATGTTTAATCTTAATTTAAGATTCCCGACTTCTTTAAGAAGTCAGGAATCTAACCACCTGTAACGCAAAGGCAAAAATTTATTGGACGCGCGTCCTTAGCTGGTGCAAATGATTTTATAAGTAAACCCGTGGCAACCGACAAAGTTATTCATGTAGTACACAAATATTATATTATTCATGCAACATCACTTCATAACTCTCCAACAATACCTAAAGAGTGAAGTGAGTTATGTTTAAGTAGTATTTTAATTCTAGTTGCATAAACCATAAAAGCCAAACATGTAAACGTTTAGATAAGTAAGGATAAAAACTTACACAAAGATTAAACACATCATGTTTGTGAGATTTACTATGAAAAAGTTAGCTATTCTCGGTTCTGCTATTGCATTCTTCTTATTGTGTAACGTTGCTACCCATTCCAAAGCAATGGCTCAATCTACACAAAAACAAAATACTAATACGGAGCAAGTTGCTGAATCTACCAACACATCTGAATCTGAACAGGAGCAATCAACTGATACCGAACAAGAAACAGACTCATCCACCAAGAAACCTGAGTCTAAAAGTAATGGCGGGTGCTAAAACCATTCTTTCAACATTTCAATAATTTTAAACTCAGGATTTTCTCTATGATTCATCATATCTCGATTGCGGCAAATCAACCGCAACACGTTGCCCAAATTCTTGCTGAACTATGCCAAGGACATTTCTCGGAGTTTCCCAATCATCCCGGATGCTACATTGTTTTACCTTTAGATTCACATGGAACAATGATAGAAGTACTAACATCAGACTCTGAATTTACACCCCTTCAGGTCGATGGAGAAAATAGTTTGCATCAAAATCCCTATCCTTCTAAATATAACGCCTTTCATGCGGCAATTTCAGTTCCAACTTCTTCTGAGCAAATTCATGAAATTGCAAAGCGCGAAAGTTGGCATGTTAAAACATGCGACCGTCAAGGATACTTTAGTGTTATTGAGGTTTGGATTGAAAATAAACAGTTGCTGGAGTTTCTATCTCCAAAAGAAGCGGCTCAATATCTTGCTTTCATGCAACCGCAATCGTTAAAGCAGTTTTTATCAGAAGCAGCACCCTCTAGGAGCTAAAGAAGCTCGTTCAAACATTTCAGGACTTACGATATTGTCACAATTGAGAGTCGGTGCGTGACGCTACAGGTCTTATAGCTACGTTGAAGTTTTTTTGTGGCGTCACACACCCTACGATTTTTATGTGCCAGTTACGTAAGTCCTACATTTCAATCTTTACTTGAAAGCGCGCCCAAATATAGTTAGCATTTCGCCTGTATAAGGTCAGATTCCCGACTTTTTTAAGAAGTCGGGAATCTTTAGGTGTTTAATGGTTAAATCACTGATGGCTGTAAGGGGAAGACTGGGATATGCAGGCGCCAAAATACATTCTGGCATTGGATTTAGGTACAACAGGGAACCGCGCGTTCGTCTTCAACGCTGACGGTAATATAGCAGGTAGTGCTTATAAAGAACTTACGCAGCATTACCCACAACCTGGATGGCTAGAACATGAGCCATCAGAAATTTGGAATGATACCTGCTGGGTTATACAAACAGCAATAGCAAATTCCCAAGTTACCCCTGCACAAATTGGCGCTATCGGACTTACCGTCCAACGTGAAACTTGCTTGCTATGGAACAAAACCACGGGAGAACCGCTTCATAATGCCATTGTTTGGCAAGACCGACGCACAGCAAGTTTTTGTTACGAATTACAAGCACAGGGCTATACTCAAGAAATCTATGACCGTACTGGTTTAGTTATCGATGCTTATTTTTCGGCAACCAAGCTCAAATGGTTACTAGATAATGTTCAAAATATTGATATTCATAATACTCTAGCAGGCACTATTGATACATGGATACTATGGAAATTGACGAATGGGAAAGTCCATGCGACTGACCATAGTAACGCTAGTCGAACCATGTTGATGAACTTACCGACAGGCGCCTGGGATGAAACGTTATTAAACTTATTTCAAATTCCTGTAGACATATTACCTAAAATTCAACCCAGCTTAAGTCACTTCGGTGTTACTGATACTAATATATTGGGAGTTGAAATTCCCATCACAGCTATATTAGGCGACCAACAAGCTTCATTATTCGGTCATGGCTGTTCAAAACCAGGTTTAGTTAAATGTACTTATGGAACTGGTAGCTTTTTAGTAGCACACACAGGCTCACAAATCATTCGTACATCGCAGCAACTTATCTCTACAGTAGCTTGGACACAAAATAATTCCTATAATTCAAATCATTCATTTGATATAGGCTATGCCCTGGAAGGTAGTATGTTTACAAGCGGCGCCTGTATTCAATGGCTACGCGATAGTCTTAAACTCATTAAAACTGCCGCTCAAACTGAAACAATGGCAACGAGCGTTACAGATAATGGGGGTGTATATTTTGTCCCAGCATTAAGTGGGTTAGGGGCGCCTCACTGGAACATGAGCGCACGGGGAGCATTTTTTGGAATTACAGGTGCCGTAAAACCTGAACATATGGTGCGTGCTGTCTTAGAAGCAATAGCTTACCAAGTTAAAGAAGTTGTAGAAGCAATTAACGCATCATCTACTATACCTGTACAGAAATTAGCAGTAGATGGAGGCGCGTGTAATAATAATTTCTTAATGCAATTCCAAGCTGATATTTTGGGAATTCCGATAGAACGTCCGGTTGTTCGTGATACAACAGTGCAAGGTATTGCTTTTGCAGCTGGGTTATCTATAAGTTTGTGGGATAGCTACGAAGTGTTAATCCAAAAGCGTCAAATAGACCGTGTATTTGAACCAGGTGAAGGAAATTTAAATAATTTTGTAATATGGCAAAAAGCTGTTGAGCGTGCGAAGCATTGGGCAAACTAACTGACAACGGATGTAGCGGATGTAATGGATAAGCTTATAATTCATCCGTTACATCCGTTGTATCCGTTGCCAAGTTCACCACAAGTTTAATTGATTAGGTTGAGTATTTAATTGATTCCAAGGTAAAGCTGGAATTTTGACGTTACTTTCTTCTAATAGCTTTTGAAAATACTGCGCGTTACCAGGAGAGTGTTCTTCAATAGGACAGTGAACAAAAAAGTAAATTTGTTTTCCTTGCTGTAACCAATTTTGGATTTGCGCTACCCACTCTTCCATAAATTGCTGGTTCATTTCTAACTTCGGGTGTGAAATAAACCGAATTAAACTGAAAGGCGCCGTAATACTAAACTCTACGGGTAATTGAGGTTTGCGTCGTTCTGACTCCAACTGTGGGTCATCATCTCCAGTATAAATGGGGCGGGTATCTAATAATACTCTGCCAACTCCAAATCTTTCTAAAAGTGTATTTAATTCTATTTGATCAACTTCTCTAAACCAGTCGCGATGACGAACTTCAACAGCTAAGGGTAATTTTGTTTGCTGCCAAGCTTCTAAGAAAATTTCTAAATCATCAATAGACTTTGGCGCATAGCTTGGTGGTAGCTGTGCGAACATTGGTCCCAAACGGGCACCTAACGGTCGCATCCGTTCTGCAAAATCTAAAGCTTGATTAATATAAGGTTGTAATAATCCGTTATGAGTAACATCGCGCGGTAACTTCGGGCAAAATTTAAAACTAAGTGGTGTTTGTGTTACCCATCGGGAAACAGTTTCTTGACTAGGTACCGCGTAAAAAGTCGTATTACCTTCTACTGTAGTAAAACGCTGACTGTACAAGTTAAGAAAATCAGCATTGCGAGTACCTTCGGGATAAAATTCCCCTATCCAACCCTTATATGCCCAAACAGCGCATCCTAGAAAAAAACTCACGGCAAATATTTGTGAATAAATTACTAATATAATAGCGAGTAAGGTGGCAGCCTTTTCAATGCGAACTAGTGAACTAGTGCAAAAATTAGATAGTCTCCAAGAAAAACATAAATGGTTGACAGAACCGCTTTATTAAGTGAGTGATGCAGTTAAGAAGATGCCATTTTTTGATTGGCTGAGTCGGATAGAGAGTCCCTTAGATTTCAAACCCGCAGCAGTCCAGCTTTTTTATCAAGAGCAAGCACAATGTCAGAAAGACAACCCTTAACCGTTGACTTTACCCAAGAAGAGCAGGTTTTGCAGATTTTGCCGCGCCCATCGCTGCGATCTAGCGAGAACTTAGGGTGGAATGGTATTTATGTTCAGCAACATCAACAGCCTGCTTGGGAAACGCCCGAATATGTTCACACGAAGCATATGCTTCTGGTTCACAACCCTGCTCTCACTACCAAAGTAGAACGTTGGTTTGATGGACGTAGGCAACAAAAGCGATTTGGAGGCAGCAATAATATCGCGATTGTTCCCGCAACGGTTTTGCATCAAGCTAATTGGAATCAGGAAAGTTCCTTTTCTTTAATATTTATTGAACCCAATCGCATAATTCAGGTTGCACATGAATCAATTGTACACAGTCGCGTTGAGCTGATTCCTCATCATGCTATGCACGATCCCTTTATTGACCAAATTGGGCGATCTCTCACAGCAGAGCTAGAATCTAACAACCAGTTTAACAGCAGTTTATTCGCTGATTCGCTCGCAATCGCACTTTCGATTCATCTATTAAGGCACTATTCAAACTGGCAGCAACCCCTGCGCGAATATACTTCTGGACTGCCGCAGCGGAAATTACAGCAAGCCATAGAATACATCAATGAACATTTAGTAGAAAACCTGTCTATTGAAGCAATTTCTGATGAGTTAGAGATGAGTCAATACTATTTTTCTCGGTTATTTAAGCAATCAATGGGTATGTCACCATATCAATATGTCATGCAACAGCGAATTTTGCAAGCAGAATCGTTGTTAAGAAATACTTCGCTCTCGATAGCAGAGATTGCCTCTAAAGTTGGCTTTTATAATCAAAATCAACTTACAATTCAATTCCGCAAGTTCACAGGCACAACGCCCAGCAACTACCGCAAAAAACTTTGATAACAAGCGGAAGTTTAGAGCAAGATTCTGATAAATTTAGCAGGAATCGATGAACAATCTTAATTATTTATTTAGATGTTATAAATTAGGATACAGTATTGCTAAATTACACAAATGTTCTAGGAGCTTAAACTCAGATTGGGTGGTTACTTGTCTCCAGAAGTCTATTAATCCTTGCTCATACTCACATAGAGAACCCATGACAAAAGTATTAATTGTTACTACAAGTCACGATCATTTTGATGGAGCCAATCTCCATTCAACTGGCGTATGGATGGAAGAATTTGCCCTACCTTACTTGGAGCTATTGAGCAACAGCATTGAAATGACTATCGCAAGTCCCAAGGGCGGAGAAATGCCTGTTGACCCACGTAGTCTTCCCACTTCAGAGCAAGAAAAAGCTTGGCGAGGCGCCATCGAAGCTTCAAAGCACACGGTTAAGTTATCAGAGGTAACTTCTACAGACTTTGATGCCATTTTTCTGCCCGGTGGTCATGGTCCAATGTTTGACCTTCCAGACAATCCATATTTACAGCAATTACTCAGAGAGTTTCATGATGCCGGAAAAATAATTGCGGCTGTATGTCACGGGCCTGTTGGGCTGGTCGGTGTAACGCTGTCGGATGGAACGCCACTGGTTAAAGATAAAGTACTAACCTCTTATACCAACTCAGAAGAAATTGCAGCAAAGCTTGACAAAGAGATACCATTTATTTTGGAACAACGTTTGCGTGAGTTGGGTGCGATTTTTATTGCTCATGAAAACAAAGCAGATCATATTGAGCGAGATGGAAAACTGATTACGGGACAAAATCCCAACTCTAGTGCTAGTATCGCCCGTGCGATTGTTACTGCTCTCAATCATCAACTTCCCAGCATTTTTGATGGCATTCCAGAAGTAATTGTGCCAGCCCAAACAATCGCAGAATTTCAAGTCAACACCTTTTTGGAAAATATTGCCATCGACCCGCATGGAACAATATTTGTCACAAGCTATGAGGAAGGCAAAATCTATCGTATTACTTCAAGCGGTGAACGTAAGGAGTTTGCCAGCATTAATGGCAATGTTGCAGGTATCGTTGTTGATCGTACAGGAAATATAATTGTTGCTGCTTCTATCGAGAACAAAACACCTGCCATCTTACGCATTAATTCAGCTGGAGTTGTAGAAACCCTAGTGATGTTAAACGACGCGATTTTTTTGAATGGCATGACTCATTTAGAAGGTAATCGCTATCTAGTTGCCGATTCCTACAAAGGTGTAATTTGGGAGATAGATGCGAACACCAAGCTTGCCCATATTTGGTTACAAGACAATCTCTTAGCCCGTTCAGACACAAGCAACCCTGTTCCGGGCGTTAATGGAATAAAAATATACAACAACTCACTATTCGCTTCCAACACGCAGCGTCAATTGTTAATTCGCATTCCTTTGACAGAGAAAGTTACACCCGGAACGCCAGAAGTCTTTTTAACCAATATTAACCTAGATGATTTTGCGTTTGATACGTGTGGTAATCTTTACGGTGCAACGCATTTTTATAATAGCGTAATTCGCATATCCCCCGAAAAGCAAATCACAACAATTGCCTCTTCAGAACAAGGTATGGCTGGCAGCACAGCATTAGCATTTGGTCGAGGTAAGGACGATCTCACAAATATCTATGTCACCACAAATGGAGGGATGTCGCTGCCGCTTCCAACGGGAGTGGAACTAGCCAAGGTTGTGCGTTTAGATGTAGGTATTGAGGGACTTAATAACTTAATATAAGGAGAATCTAAAGATGCGCTTTGCAATTCAATGTGTCTTAGCAGAAAACGTCAATGAAAAGCGACTAGCTTTGAGACCGACTCATCTCAAATATCTGGAGGCAAACAAAAACAGAATTTTTTGTGGCGGTCCAACGGTAGATCGAAACGGTCAGCCCGAAATGATGCTGATTATTCTTAATGCTCTTGATTTATCATCAGCCGAAGCTTTTATCGAAGCAGAGCCTTATAACCAATCAGGAGTGTTTGAACAAGTAACCATTCGCGAATGGCGACAAGTATTACCAGAGGCTGAAGCAGGCGCCCTTTTGCAAGAAATTAATCGCTCCTAAAAATCAAACATTACTTAAAGTTGAAATTTTTTGAGAGTAATAGGGGTGTATTTGGGTGTAGTGATTGTTGGGGTGCGCCAGTTTGCCATACGCACACCCTTTGCATTGGCAACTGGTCTTACCACACGTGCGGTATCAAGCGCCGCCGAGTGGACTGCCGAGCCCGTAAGGCACCACCGTACTTTTAGAAGCGATAACCGACGCCAGCTTGTAAGCTTACTGCATCAGCAGAACTATTCTTGTACGCATCAATACCCCACTTGGTATCACCGTAAACAACGACGTTTTTAGCAACTTCAGATTCGGCACCAAGAGTTACAACAGGAGCGTTTTTATTTCCAAGTTGGCTGGCATAACCTTCGTTGGTTTGGAACGAGTAACCACCACCGACATAGACGTTAGTATTTTTGGCAACAGGTGCGTCGAGAGTTACCATTGGGATGAGTGCCGTTGAGTTACCACCAAACAATGCGGCGCCACGAACTGAAACTTGTGAATTAGGAATCGCGTAACGTCCTTGTACGTTACCACCAAATGTTGCCGCGTCATCTTGTTGACCACCATTGGTAACACCTGCCGAAACACCGACGCCAACATAGCTACCGTTCATTCCTTTTTGTTGAAGTTCTACTGGTTGAGCCGAAGCAATACCTGCTGAAACAAATATAGAAGAAAGTGCAAGGGCAGCAGTAGCAGTTAGTTTTGCGAATCTCATATAAATTATCCTCACGCTTGGAGAATGCTTAATCTTTATATATATAGGATCGCTTTTTTTACGAAACTTAACCTCACACTCATCGGTCATTCGAGCAGGTGAAAATAGCTTCACCCAGTTGGATGTGGCGCCGAAAAAATCTACAAGCTATAATATTAGTGAAACATTAAGATAAAAATCAAAATAAAAAAGAGCAAATGTAAATATTTACTCTCCTTGAATATATTAATTCAAGCTAAACTTATTGACTGCTTAGAAGCGATATCCAACGCCAGCTTGTATGCTTAATGCATCTCCAGAGCTTCTTTTGTATGCATCAATTGCGTACTTTAAGTCTCTGAACAAAACAACGTTTTTACTAAGAGCAGATTCTCCACCAAACCAAACAGCACCACGTACAGAAACAGGAGCATTAGGAATCGCGTAACGACCTTGAACGGCGCCACCTAACGAAAGCAGCATCATTGCTACGTGCACCATTGGTAAGACCTGCGGAGGCGCCTACACCGATATAGCTACCAGACATTCCTGTATCAGCAGAAGCAATCCTAGCCGATAGAAAAGCAGATGTAACGAAAGCTACAGATAACGCAGAAGCTACTAGTCTCATACTGACTCCTCGCTAGGGTTATTTGTCATCAATGCTTACGCATATAGTAATAAATTAAACCTAGGCATGGATTTATATACTGTTGCAAGAATATGAATTTTCAAAAAATCACCCGATTGGGTGAGCTAATAATATAGGACGGGCAAGGATGCCCGTTCCACAAGATGTTCCACAAGATATTAAGTGCATCCCATAAGAAGTTCATCTGAACTATTTTTTGAATATCCGTTGTCGCATTTTTACGACAAACCTATTGATTTCAGGTATTCTCATGACAGCAGCAATGGCGCCAAATACAAGGGTGCCAACTAAACCTGCTACCGATAGCTGAAATAGAAGAGTAAGTAAAGTTTGTTCACCGATTAGAAATCGCTGCGTAAGTTGGAGGGTGGCGAAACTTGAAATTCCACCAGCAACACTCGCAGCAGTTAAACCTAATATTGGTAAACTCCACTCTAACCACGGTAAACCACCAATTTTGCGGTCAAGTAAATACAACAGCATTAATGTTGAACTTAAGTTTACCCCTACGGTTGCTAGTACTAAGCCAGGGGCACCAAATGATCTGATGAAAATCAAATCAAGGGCAACATTTAGGACAATATTAAATAAGCTAATGCGAAATGGCGTATTCCCATCACCTAAAGCATAAAACACCCGTACTAAAACATCACGTCCAAGATAAACGAACATCCCGGCACCATAAGCAACCAGCAGTGAAGCAACTAAATCAGAAGCTTTCTGGTCGAATGCTCCTCGCTTATATACTAAATCTACTATGGGTTGGGATAAAGCAATCATCATTGCGCCTAAAGGCAACATTGTAAATGCCGAAAGAATCAGTCCTTGACGAATGCGCTGCTTTAATTCACCCCAGTCTTGAGGGTCAGTAAGACGAGAAAATATAGGTAGTAAAGGAACTAAAACAATATTAGATATTACTCCTAAAGGTGTTTGAACAAGTAAGTTGGCATAGTTCAATCCAGAAGCGGCGCCAGGAATATAAGAAGCAAATATAGAATTAATCTGCCAATTAATATAAAGCATTCCAGAGGAAAACGTTGCTGGGAGCATGATTTTCATAATTTCCCTTACCCCTGGTTGATTAAAGTCAAACCGCAGACGCAATCCACCCATTCCAACGCGCGCTTGTGCTACAAGTTGGACTGCCCATTGCAACACAGCACCCGCAGTTGTACCGACTGCTAAAATTGCACCACTATATATAACATTTTCTGCTGCGTAAATATTTTTTCCTAACTGCAATCCCAGAAATCCGACAGCAATGACAACCGTAATACTCGATAGTAAAGGGCTAATCGAAGGCAACCAGTATTGGTTAGCAACGTTAAGCGTACCAAAACCAATACCAATTAGCCCTGCTAGCACTGCTATCGGTGCCATAATTTGAAGCTGTCGGGTTGCAATTGCTTTAATTAATTCTCCATCTGAACGTTGGTCTAAACCAGGTGTTGTTAAATCAATTAGATTCCCGGCAAAAACTACCAGCAAAATCGTGACTGCCAAAAGCACGACACCTACAAGCGTCGTCATTGTTTCGACCAAAGGTGCTGCTTCTTCTTTCTTCCGCTTCGCTAAAACGCTGACAATTGCGCTATAAAACGGACCATTGATACCCCCCAGTAATATCAGTAGAAATCCGGGGACGATATAAGCGAAGTTATAAGCTTCAGCAATTGCGTCTGTACCAAATGCGGCGCCAATAGCGACTTGGCGCACTAATCCTACAACTTTGCTAATAATTGTAGCGGCTGCTACAATTCCAGCGATTCCAGCGAGGGAGCGAGTTACTTTTTTTTGTTCTTGTGACACAAATAATACCCGAATCTTCAAGAGACGGCGCTTATCTGTTGAACATTTAACATGAAAGTGACTATTCTGTCAGGCAAATTTTAATCAATTATTCAGCATTACCATCGCGCGATCCTTATCTACATCCTAAACTATCGCGCGTTGATATGCCTGTGACTGGGTTTACACCGTCTGCACGTTCGCACATCAAGTTTACCTGGTAACGGTCTATAAGCGCATTACTAAAGTCGGCGCCAGTAATATCAGCATCGAATAACCTGCTACGGGTCAGTGTTGCGTCGGTGAATATTGCGTTTTTAAGGTTAGCGCTGTCTAGAGTAACACGGTCTACCAAGGCGCCTGTCAGGTTTGCTCCTTCCAAATTAGCTTTGAGCATTACACCTTTAGTAAACATCGCATTCGTTAAGTTGGCACCTTTGAAATTAGTGCCACGCATTTCTGCTGCTACAAAGTTTACACCTACTAAATCAGTATTCGAGAAATCGCGGTTTTCTAAACTGGCGTTGTTGTAGTTAATTGTATTGATTTGTGCATATCCTGGCTTGGCATTAAATATTACTAATAAACATGCCAAACTCAGTATAGCGATGAGAGTGAGAATACCACGTAAAAGTTTTTTCATATCTGTAGGCGCGAAGTCCTTAGTACGAGCATCAAAATTAATGACGTACAGTAATAGTAATAAAAATCCCTCCTAAATACAAATTGGAGGGAGTTATTTTCATACTTTTGTAAATTAATATCGTTTTACATTTAAGATGTACGTTAATTGATGGTGCGTAACGCGCTAATCGTTCTTCGCTTCGTAGGAAGATTGTTGGCGCGCGTTACACACCCTACTTCCAATCTTTACCGACGCGAATTGTAATATCAGATTCGAGGTCACCTGTAGCAGCAACTTCGACGTGACCCAGACCGAGAGCTTTTTTAACTTGTTCGCCTAGCTCTCTGTCACCTCTTTGAACAATAATCTGTGTTTCGCGAAGGGTGTCTGACCAGTCGGTAGATGCGTAAGCTTTAGCAAAACCTTTTTGTTTAAGAGTACTAATAACTTTTTCGGTTACTCCGGGCTTCTTTGAAGCATTTTGAATAGCAACTTTTAGGTTTGGTATAGGTTTAACGATAGGTCGCATTCCCGCAATTCCAACACCTGCATAATCATTTAACAGTTTAACTTGTCCGGTTAAGTCAATCCAGTAGCTGTTAGGGTCAGCACTTAAACGGCTAAAAATACCGGGCAAAATCGTCATTTGAAAATTATCGCGCTCTAAGTTGGAGGTGAAATTGACTAATGCCATCATTTCTTCCAACTTTAAATTTGTATCGAAGTACTTTCGCATAACGCGGATGAGTTGCGGTAAACGAGGCGCTACTGTGGGACTCGATAATTTTTCGCGTAGTGCCATTAATAACGCTTGCTGACGCTGGACGCGCGGTAAGTCTCCGCTATTGGTTTCACGGAAACGCGCAAACTCTTCAGCTTGCTCTCCATTGAGGTTTTGCCAACCTTCGACCAAGTTTATTGTTAAGCGTGTGGAACTGTCTTTGTAGTTCATTGCTTGCGGTACAAATACCTCAACTCCACCTAACTGGTCAACTAGCTGACGCAAACCGCTTGTGGAAATACGAATATAACGGTCGATAGGAGCATTATTTAAAGTTCGGCTGATAACGCGGTTGGATAGTACTGGACCTCCTTGAGCATTTGCTTGCGATACTTTGTTCAAACCCTTTTCAGGAATGGAAATCATTGTATCTCTCGGTATTGACAGTACACGCGCGGTTTTATCTTCAGGGTTTAGCCGAACTAGCAGCATTGTATCGCTTTTTCCAGCAAAACTTTCCGGGGAACCATCCACGGTTCGCGGTACGGGCTCAATACCCATGACTAAGATGTTCATCGGACGAGTCAGCTTATATTGCGAAATATTGCTCCACAAATCTGCTGGCAACTGCGTTTTCTCTGATTCTTTACCAGACAGTTGTAACTCATCATCAGCATGGTCAACAGTACTCCATAAAGGAGTCCACAACGCTAATGCCGATACCATCAACCCAGATAAAGTCATTCCAACTGCAATGCTCAGTATCCAAAATAACCAACGAGGTATCGATAGACCTAGCCGCTGATAAAGCTGGCTAGGAATCGAGGCTGTTTTTCTCACCGGATTTTGAGTAACATTATCTGAATAATTTACCGTCCCATTACGGGATTGTTCTGAATCAGATGGTGCTTCTTGATTCTCTAACCAATCAGTATCTTGATTTTCTTGATTTTCTTTACGTTCTACTTTAATCACGACTTTCTCCCCACTCAACCAAACGCCGTTTACTACAACTGGAGGAAACCCCAGCTTTAGCAGTGGCCACTCCCTTAAGGCTATGTTAATGCAAGCTTTTAAACTTGCCAGTGGAAAAGCTTACAGTACACACTTGTAATGTTTTAAATTTAGGTTTGTTGAACAATATGAAGACAGCATTCTTTCCTGTAATCCTTGCTGGTGGTAAAGGTGAGCGTTTTTGGCCCCTAAGTCGCCTGAGCCGACCGAAGCAATTTTTGTGTCTCGATGGTACTGACCGAAGTCTTTTACAAGCTACTGCCGACCGACTGCTTAGTTTAGCTTCTGGTTGGGACAACCTGTGGGTTATTACTTCTAGTCTGTTGGCACAGGGTGTTCGTGACCAATTAAGCGAACTGCCATCAAGTAACTTACTTGTTGAGCCAGAGGGAAGAGACACAGCAGCAGCAGTTGCTTGGACTAGCTTAGAAATTGCGCGTCGCTACGGAGAAGACGCGATAATTGGCTTTTTTCCAGCAGACCACTGGATTGCTGACCACTCAGTGTTTTCACACACTATAAATGCAGCTTCCCAACTAGCAGCAACCACAGATGCAATTGTGACGTTGGGGATCAAGCCAACGTTCCCTTCAACTGGTTACGGTTACATTGAACAAGGCGAAAAAAGTGGTATCATAGATGACTTGCCAGCTTATCATGTGAACCGCTTTACTGAAAAGCCTAATCGTGAAACTGCAGCAAACTTTTTATCTACGGGTCGTTTTAGTTGGAACAGTGGCATGTTCATTTTTAGAGCTGGTGTTGTCCTTAAAGAACTACGCGCGTATGCTCCAGAAATTATCGAACCATTGGAAAAAAACGGCTCACAGATCTATCCCCAACTGCCTAAAAAGAGTATAGACTACGCTTTAATGGAAAAGACAGGTTTAGCATATGTATTACCTGTAGAATTTGGTTGGGACGACCTTGGTGACTGGAATGCGATCGAAAGGCTTCTTAAAAAAGCAGATGCACCGAATGTTGAACTTGCTACCCATGTCGGTTTAGATACGAAAGGTGCCGTTGTTTATGCATCAAATCCAGATGATGTAATTGTTACAATCGGACTTGAGGATGTAGTTATAGTACGTGATGGAAATGCTACCCTTATCGTCAAAAAAGACCGTACTCAGGAAATAAAACAAGTCCTCAATACTCTAAAAAGTGATTCTAAATTTAAAGAGTTACTTTAATTTAGTTATGAGTCCTGAGTGCTGAGTTATGAGTGCTAAGTTTTAAGTTGTAATTCGATACAGACACAATTAAAAGTGTTTCTACTCAGCACTCAGCACTCAGCACTTTTAAAACTGTTGGCAGAGGCAGAATGTACCTTTTTTTAGTATAACTTAACTATCTTGAGAAGTTAAAAGTTGAGATGCGCGGAGCCATGAGTCATAAGTTATGAGTAAGACTCAGCACTCAGCACTCAGTACTCAGCACTCCTAACTCTTAACTCCGCGCCTCCTAACTTTTAAAATTATGTTTATTACGCAAACAGTTCCTCGTCAACGTGAAATAGTCGAAGTTCTTCTCCGCAATGGTTGGGACTATATGCGGCGCCTGCTTACAGGTGGTAAACCAGAAGACCCGCAACTTCCGACACCAGCTGTATTAAAGAAAATTCTTATAGACCTAGGACCCGTTTACGTAAAACTCGGTCAACTAATGTCAACTCGTCCTGACATTTTAAGTGCTTCCTACATTGAAGAACTTTCAACTTTACAAGACGAGGTTCCACCTGTAGCTTGGTCAGAAGTAGAAATACTTATCCGTAAGCAACTAAAACGTCCTCTCGAAGAATCATTTAAATATATAAATCCTGTCCCAGTTGCCGCTGGTTCAATTGCTCAAACGCACCGTGCGACTCTTATTGATGGTCGCGAAGTTGCCATGAAAGTTCAGCGTCCTGGTATTGATGCTACTATCGCTCAAGATATCGCTTTGATTCAAGGTATTGCCGATTTAGTCGCGCGCACAGAATTTGGACAAAACTACGAAATTAAATCTATTGCTGAGGAATTTTGTAAAGCTCTTGAAGCTGAACTTGATTTTACGCGCGAAGCTAGCTTTACCGACGAACTACGTCGCAATTTGTCACAAAGTAAGTGGTTCGATACCACGAAACTTGTTGTTGCTGAAATTTACTGGGATTTAACGACACCCAAGATAATGGTGATGGAATGGCTCGATGGAGTTCCTTTACTATCAGCACAAATTGACACTGAGCATGAAGGTAAAGACCCTGTTACAGTACGTAAGGAAATAACAACTTTATTATTCCGCGCGTTTTTCCAACAGCTATATATAGATGGCTTTTTCCATGCTGATCCCCATCCGGGAAACTTATTTTATCTACGAGATGGTCGTGTTGCGATTTTGGATTGTGGCATGGTTGGGCGCCTTGATCCCCGCACTCAACAAATTCTTACAGAAATGTTACTTGCGACAGTTGACTTAGATGCACAAAGATGCGCGCAGTTAACTTTACAACTAGCCGACTCAACCCAGCCAGTAATTCTGTCGCGACTAGAAAGCGACTATGACCGGATGCTGCGGAAGTATCATAACCTGAACGTTGCCCAAATCAACTTCTCACAAATCATTTACGAAATTCTCCAAGTCGCACGAAATAACAAAATTCGCTTACCCCCGAATATGGGTTTGTATGCCAAAACCCTGGCAAACTTAGAAGGTGTCGCGCGTGGCTTTAATCCTGAACTTAACTTTTTCGATGAAATCAAACCTTTACTTACAGACTTATTCCGGCGCCAATTACTAGGAGACAGTCCATTTCGTTCGTTGTTACGTACAGCACTTGACCTCAAAAGTCTCTCTCTCCAATCGCCCCGTCAAATAGAACTACTATTAGACCGAGTAACATCAGAAACATTACAGTGGAATATCTCTTTACGCGGATTAGATGGCTTACGTCGCACAATGGACGATGCAGCCAATCGACTCTCATTAAGTATCCTCGTAGGTTCACTAATAATGGGCGCCGCAATTATTTCCACAAAAGCACAAACCGTACAGCTATCACTGCTAAATAATATTTTATTCGCTGCTGCCAGCTTATTAGGTTTATGGCTTGTTTTCAGTACATTGCGTGCTGGAAGAAGGAAGTGAGTATGGGACGGGCAAGGATGCCCATCCCACAAGATGTCTATTAGTCTATGTCATTAATTTTGATGAGTTGTAGCACAAAGTCACAGATGTGCAGTCAAAATGTCACCTTACAACAGGACACCATTTTGCTTGTGCTGCCAATTAAACGTTAATCAAGGGTACTTCTATTATAAAAGTTTCTCTACATAAGTAACGGGGGGCGAACGCCGCCAGTCGGAGGCTCCTAATAGACTCATCCGAACACCTGAAAGCATGAATGAAGATGGCTGTTTCATCTAAAAACTCCTACAACCTTTATTTGTAACAATAAATTATCCGTTACATCCGTTGTATCCGTTGCAAAGATTGAGATTGAGGAGAAGTAGTATTATTCCTCTGTGGCATAAATAAAGATACAAAGGCTAGTAAAATTGCTAATAAACTTCCAACACCAATGAAAAGTAACTTTTGATTTGTTTGTGCTTGATACTCATCTACTTTGGCAAGACGGTTTGGAATGTGTTCTAGTTGCTGCACTGTATTTTGCTTAACTTCATTGATTGAAGCTTTTGTGTTATTGAGTTCTGATTCGAGACGGTTTAAAGATTGCTGTATTTGTTTCTGATTATTAGCTACATCTTCTAAACGCTGCTCAAGTTTTGCTTCAAGTTCTTCTTGATAGCGTTTTGATTCGGTTTTTATATCGGTTTGAATATTTACTAAGTTTTGATGTGCTTGATTATTTAAATTTTCAACGTGATGATTCAATTCTTGTTGAAACTGAGTAAAATTTTCTAGAATTTCATGTTTTAACACAGTAAACTCTTGTTGAAGAGCTTCGTAGTTGCGAGTTACTTGTTCAACTGCATTTTTAGATTCGTCTTTTATGTCTATTGACAATTGACGTAATTCATACTCTGATTTTTTAAATTGCTGATTTAATTCTTTCTGGAATTGAGTAAAATTCTCTATAATTTCTTGCTGCAAATTAGTAAATTCTTCGTTAAAATGCTCATTTGCTGAATTTGCTTGCTTGATTACATTTTTTGATTGGTCTTGCAATTCTGTTGCAGTCGCGCGTGATTGTTCGATGAATTCAGTCAGCTGTTTATGTTCAACTTGTAATTCTTTATACTTTTGTGAAAATCCTTCAAAATCAGTTTGAATTTTAGCTAAATCGTTTAAAGCTTCAGATGATTCTTTAAATTTCACGCGATAGCCCGCTAACTCTTGCTCTAAGCTTTTTAAAAAATCTGTCATTTTTTTATCCTCCATTAAAATTAAAATTTTGACGCAAATGCTTGCCTGATGTCGCTTATTACTGGCTTCACGCGGACAACTTCATCACTAATTTCATTCAACTTTCTAATTTGCCATAATAGCATCAATGCATGGTATTGTATTGAATCAATACCAAATTTATTTTCTGCTTCTTGGAATAGAAACATAAATCCTTCTTTATTATCCCAGCGTCCGCCACGTTGAATTAGCCAATCAAAAGCTTGTTCTGGATATATTAAGGCAGCTTCTTGATAAAACATTAAAATATTATCGTTCTGATACCCTTGTTTTATACCTTCATGAAATCCAAAGTTTAAATAATCAAAAGCTATTGTTTCTCTACCTTTACGTTGTCGAGCTAAAGTACCAGCTAGATACAGTGCTGATAAGTTAGTGGGGGAGCGCTCTAAAACATTAGTAACGCGCGCAAATAGTCCGGCAACGGCGCCACGGTCTATAGTTTTATTCAAGACCTCAATAATATTCCGTCTATCAAATTCCTCTAAAATCTGATTAATTTGTTTACTAATATCATCAATTTCAGCTTCTTCTAGTAAAATATTTGCGGTATCTGCCTCAAACTTCAAATTAGGATTACAAACATCACAAAAACCACATCTATAATTTTTATTCACTAAATTTTCGACATAATCAAAAATACTTCTGATTACAATGCGACGACAAATATTTTCTTTATGGCTGTTTGCATACTCTAACTGGTTAAACAGCATTTGATAACGCATTCGAGGAATAGTCTCATAAATTCGCCCTAAAAGAATCTCTAAACTAGCTCTTAAAACTTCGTTACTTATTTCTTGTATCCAACTACTGAGATAATCGTAGTTATATTGACCGTCAGCATAACTAAGAGGAGACTTTTGATTTAATATCAACTCAATAGCATCAGGTTGTATTTGCTCAACAGTTTTAAGGACAGCAGTGCGTATTGCAACTGGTAAAGTGCCTAATGGTTCTTGTTCAGTAATACCAAGAAGTGTTAGTCCAGATAAATGATAAATAAGTTGCCATGACGATAGAGCATTCAAAATTGATACACCCTCCTAAAATCTAGTAAGTTGTAAATAATAATTAATTTAAGATTTTGATTTGCGTTTGCCGCGCTTGACTGACAAAATGTTTGAGTGGCGCCACTGAAATATTCCTTTCTAGTATTGTATATATTAATAAGGTTTTTGTGCGTGATATTTAGATGTATTTCCTCAAACATGAAAATAAATAAATTGCTTACCAATATTATTACTGGTATTGGCTACTTGTTCGTTACATTACCTGTATTAGCTGAATGGAAACCTAGGACGGTTGTTCAGGGTGTATATTCTGGTATACAGCAAATTCACGGTTATCAAGCTACACCGAAATTAATTTGGGATGTACCTAACGGCGCCAGGGGAGGTTGCGGTAGAATTTACGGTAGTCATTACTGTGTTCGTAATCACACAGTGTATATAACTAGGCAACATATACGTATGGCATATCAACATGGAGATGCAGCTTTAGCTTATATTGTGGCACATGAATATGCTCATGCAATGCAAACAGCGTATGGGTTTCAGCCTAGCATTACACCTATTTCCGAATTACAAGCAGATTGTTTGGCAGGGGTTTATATTGGATTAATTCCAAATATTGAGTTTGATAATAGAGATATTCAAGAAATAGCTTCATTTGCGTACCGTATTGGTGATTATAATTGGCACAACCCACAACATCACGGTACTCCGCAACAACGTGTAAAAGCTGTTGTTTTAGGTATGCAAGCTTCGCAGCGAGGGAAAAATGGTGTTAAAGCTTGTTTAAGATAGTAGGGTGCGTGACGCTATAAAGGAATTTCAACGTAGATACAAGACCCGTAGCGTCACGCACCAACTCATGATTGTGACAGTCTTCGTTAGAAAATAAGGCACCATCATAACTTATTACCCAGATGCTACACCCAAAGGTTCCGATTGTAAAAGATAAAGACTTCAAACAATCCAATTATGCACTTATTTATTCTTTAAATAGATAATTGTAAATAAATTCAACATGTAACAAAGTGTAAAGTTAAGAGAAAAGCTTGATTTGACATGGGTTTGAGCTTATTTACCAAAATAAACATAGTTATATTTTTAACACTAACTTACTTGTCTTCATTATAAATTCATGAATAATTATAACTTTCATAAAGTTATAATTATTGCTTCATGAAAGCTTTATATAAGTGCTTATACCTAAAAAGTATAATCATTCTAAACTAGTCTAGAGTTAATTAGGACATTTACAATGGTCATAATAGGTACTCATAAATTATTAAGTGGCAATCCGATTGTACGTAAAATAGCGTGCATCACTGGTATAAAAAGGCCAGCTTCACCACATTATGTCGGTATGAAATTCTTTCAAGAGAATTCAACGTGGACATTAGATATAGAGCGTTGTCCCTGTGACCTGGAGTTCATCAGTTATATTAAGGATTCAAATATTCAGGGCAAGAGCATCTTTCACTTTGGTACAGGGGTACACCATATTGTTGGACTAGAAAACCAAAAATCAGATGTACCAAATGAAATTATCGGAATTACAGCAGCGGCGCCAGAACACCAAGCATACGTCAAATTAGTGCTTCAAAATCCAGAGTTAGCAAAGTATTACAAAGTTATCTTCGCGGATATTTACACATTGACCGCTAACAGTTTACCAAGCTTCGATATTGTTAATTTATTCCATTTATGTGAATTCTACCTACCAGAAAACAGTAAGATTACTCATCAAAACGATGAATCTTTACTGGAACTCTTCACTAACAAACTCAATCCTGATGGCAAGATAATATTTTATAGCGGCTCGGCTGCTTGGGGACGCACGCAACCTATCATCAAATCGTTTGAAGAAGCAGGTAAAATCAAGAAGGTTGATGAGTATAAAAGCTTACTGATTTATACCAAAGCTTAAATATACTGCAAACGGGTAAAATATGGACTTATGTCAAAGTCTGGAGAAATGTTGCCCGACAGTGCTTTGCCTGGAAGCTTGTAAGCGGCTTGACGGAATTTCGATTATTTTGTCACAGACCACTACTGGTTCATGTCATTAGTTTTGGTGTGTTGTAGCATATCTGTCCCAGATGTGCGCTCTTGTCAGGCAAGACGCCGTGAGCCGACCAGAACTATTGACACAGACCACTACTTATATATTATCTAAATTTGGGCGCCTATTAATCCAGGGTTTTGCGGCTTCAAGTTGTGCAGCAAGACGAATTAAAGTAGACTCAGCAGCAGGTTTTCCGATGAACTGTACACTCATTGGTAAACCTTTACTATCAAAACCAACAGGAATTGCAATCGCAGGTTGACCAGTGGCGTTGGCAGGAGGACAAGGCGCCACCCAATGTAAAATATGGTCAAAAATATCTTCAGGACTCAAATGTGACCATTCACCAACACGGATAGGAGAATGCAGAAAAACTGGCATTAACAAAACATCAAAGTTGTCAAAAAAGCTAACAATCTGCCGTGAGACAATTTGCATTACTGCAACTGCTTTGAGATAGTCAACAGCGCTGTCGGTTTTTGAGAGTAACCAACGGTTGAGTGGTTGCAATGCTTCTGCTGGAATACTTCCTGCGGCAACACCGTTACGCCATATAATCTGAAATGGTTCAATTAAGCCGCTAAAATCGGGGCATTTTTCTTCTACAGTATGTCCTAGTTCTTCGAGTAATTTAACGGTTTGTAGAACTGCTTGCTTACAAGTTGCATCAGCTTCACCGATAGGTAAAAATTGTGTGGAGAAAGCTACTCGTAAAGAACCTGGTTGCTGTTTACTAGCTTCAAGAAATGAACATTCAGGACTCGGCAAATAATAAGGGTCTCCTGCGACGTTACCTGACATCACGTCAAGAAGTGCTGCTGCATCTGCAACTGTTCGGCCAATAGGACCATTTGTCGCGATGCCATGAAATTTATCTCCAGCAGGCCCTGGTGATACCCTACCGCGCGATGGTTTTATACCAAATAATCCACAGCAAGCAGCAGGTCCACGAATTGAACCACCTCCATCTGATGCTTGAGCAATGGAACATAACCCTGCAGCAACAGCAGCAGCGGCACCACCACTTGACCCACCGGAAGTATATTCAAGATTCCACGGGTTACGTGATGGTGGAAAACCCGTAGGTTCAGTGTAAGGAAAAGAACCTAGTTCTGAAGTAGCAGTTTTACCAAGAATGATGAAGCCGGCTTGCTTAATCTTAGCTATGGCAACATCATCGTATTTAGGAATATTGTTAATTAATGCTTTAGTTCCGTAACAACAAGGTATACCAGCAACTGAGTTGAGGTCTTTAGTTGAAATTGGAACGCCAAAGAATGGAGGTAAAGTAGTAGCATTTGCCAACGCTTCGGTTTTTGCAGTCGCATCAGCGATTGCTTGCTCTGCTGTAACTGTAAAATAACATCCAAGCAAAGGATTTAAACGCTTAATTCGTTCTAAGTACATTTCTACTACTTCTAATGGCGAAAGAAGGCGCCGACGAATCAAGTTCGCCATTTCAAGTGCGGGGGTAAAAGCTAAATCCAATGCGTTCATCGTCATCATACCGAAGCGCAAGCCTTGTTTGTATCTAAAAATTGATACCTATTTGTGTAAGACTCCTATTTTAATCGAAGTTATTGATTTGCAAACTAATCTTTATATATCTATCAAAGCATTTACTGTGTGATTAAATTGGGGGTGATTTGCAACGGATGCAACGGATAAGTTATTGTTTACAAACGAAAGTAGGGTGTGTGAAGGCTACTAAAATTTTGAAACGAAGCGCAGTGCTAGTAGCCTTCACGCACCTACATAAACATTCACTTTCTACCCAGCCAAGGCGGACATGAAGCAGTAGTACAAAAAAATGGCGCCTGCTTTTATCTATAAACAGTACTACCTGTTTACTCAACCAGTAGTACCATTTGATTGGCGCCTAAACGCTTTTATCCATAAACAGTGCTACCTGTTTACTCAACTAGTAGCACCAGTAACGGTTAGTAACTGGCTTCTACTGCTAAATCTTCAGTAAGATTAAAGTATTTTTTAAGACACAAGAGACGACTTGAAATACTTCTCAAATTCTTTATGTAATATATTTGTGTTACAAATTGAATTCTCTAATTGAATTTTTGAATATATAGTTACTATAAATTGCTTGAACGATGAAAAGAAGTTGACTGCACAGGCGAGACGCCTGTGCTACAGGGATTATTCGTTCATTTCTTTTAATGTTGCTAATGCTGATGGAGACAAACGACTGAGGTAGCGGAATATCCAATATTTGAATATGGTGTCTAATACAACTGGGAAGGTAGCAATAAATAGGAATATGGCACTACGGTTAGCAGGTAAACCTAAATGCTCTGCCATCCCTTCTAATAAAACTTCCCAACCATGCGGTGAGTGGAAACCTACGAAGATGTCGGTAAATAAAATAATCAGAAATGCTTTGGCACTGTCACTCAACCCATAAACCACATCGTCCATAAATGCTTTGAGAATTGCGATCTCGCGCTTACTTGTTGCAACTACAACTGCAAATGCTATCAGTGAAAAAATATCGGCGAAAACGTTACTAATTGCATTGTTGCTTTTATTTCTAAATTCTTCAGCTATCTCAATTGCTTTCTCTTTAACTTTTTCTGCTATATTTTCTGGAGTTAAGGTCGGCGCCTTCATGATAAAGCTTTCAAACTTCAGTCCCCGTTCATATATTTTCAGTTCTTCAAGCGCTTCATCCTCCATTTCGGTATTGATGAATATATGCGACTTGTTTTCACCCCACGCGCGTTCTACTACCGGACTGATGAAAAATTGCTTAGTTAGCAAATGCGTGATTAATGGTATAACTATTAACATTACTAAGAATTTCACTGAAGCTTGAGTTCGTTTTCGCGAAATTCTAAAATTCTTTACGTATTTCTCTTCTGCTTCAGGTGCAAAATCATCTCTGAGTCGCTTAAAGGTTCTTCCTATCGACCGTGGCAAAATTCCCGTTTTTTGTATCACGGGTTTAACTTGCATATTATCAGCATCCTGGTCTTGCGCTTTTTGCCTCTTGATAGGTTGCTGAACTATTTGAGGTTCAATTTGTGATGTTGGACTAGTAGTATTTATAATACTTGTAGTATTTGCAGTATCTGTGGGAATAATCGAGCTTGATGTTATAACTTCATCGTCTTGAAGGTACTTGGAGACTATTCCATCAATATACTTCAGTTTTACTAATATTTCTTGTTCAGGTATTTTGCTGACAGAGCGACTTAATCTAAATTCAACAAGTCTAATTCTTACAGTATTTAAATTATTATTTAATGTTGTCTGCCAATAATTCATAACGCTGTTGGAATAATCAGCAGATTCCAGAGATATTTTTTTGCCGCTAAAGTGTTTGTTTTCGATTTCTTGAATTTGCGTTGCTGCTTGATATGCGCCGTTTAACGCGCGTTCTGGTGTATTGGTAAACCATTGAAAGGCATAACGCCAAAAGTGTGTTATCTTATGGCGTAAAGTACCTGTATTTTTTGCCATCGAAGAAGACTTCAACGCCATAATATTATAGTGCTGTTTTCACATAGTTAGTTCACATGTCAGCTTTTATTGTAGAACATACTATTTTATTTTTGTCAAAATAATAGTGACGCTGGTAAGGTGCGTGACGTTAGCAATAACTGCGCTTTGTTGCGAGAATGTTAGTGGTGTCGCGCACCCTACATTATACTTTACTGAGCGTGAGCGCAAATCAGTGGGTTGAGTACGGGGAAGGGACGATTTTCCAAAGGTTTAAACTGACTGATACTAGCATCGTAAGCAAAAACCTCCCCAGTCTCGATTTCGTAAATCCAAGCATGGAGAGTTAGTTTACCGCCGTGAAGCTTGGAACGGATGATTGGATATGTTTCCAGATTCTCTATTTGTGTTAGTACATTTTGTTCGATAGCAATTTTTAATAGTTTTTCATTTGAACAACCTTCATAGTTGTCCAAAACTAGGCGCCGAGTTGACTCTGCGTGATTTTTTAACCAGTCATATACTAGTGGCATCTGTTGAGCAAGATTACCTATTTGAAGTAATCCCCGCATTGCACCACAGTGTGAATGACCACAAATTACGATATCTTTTATGCCTAACGCTCCGACTGCGTACTCCATAGCTGCACCTTCTCCACTATTCGAGGCGCCGTAAGCAGGGATAATATTACCTATATTACGAACAACAAATAATTCACCGGGTTGGCTTTGGGTGATTAAACAAGGGTCAATACGAGAATCAGAACATGTAATAAATAATACTTCTGGAGATTGACCTTGAGATAACTGCTCGAACATTTCACGATGAGACACGAAATAAGTATCGTGAAACTCATTCAGTCCTTCTATAATGCGTTTTATCGGCACAACTAAATTCCCCTTAATTACGATATGTCATATAAATTCACTGATTACTTCACCTCAGGCACTCTAATTTCCGTAAAATTTACCAATGAATATGTATTTATGAACGCTCCGAAGAATGTCCATGAACAGTGTAACTAATGCACAATCCATTTGGCATCAGAAATAATACATACACCACTGTATTTCTTAAGTATAGGCTTAATTTCTCCAACAACTTCTTTTTCTTTTTCTTGATCACAAGTACTGATTATATAAATATTGGTTGCTGCTGAGTTGTCGTTCGTCATCAATAACTTCTCCTCTGTCTCCTGTACCAGCTTTATCCAGAATTTTAGATACTTGTTTGAGTTCAAGAGAGTTCGTAATAATTTCGATACGTTTGATTGCTTCCATTTTTTGCTTTCGATTATAAATTTTCTATCTCGGCGAAAAAAGTAGCAATAGCTACAGAAATTTGAATGTTTTTAAATTCCGATTCCTATTGCTTTAATAATATTCATGTATAATGGAATCCCAATAATAATATTGAACAGAGAATTCTTTATCCTCATTACTTTTGAGAAATATTCTTACTAGCACAATTCAAACAATAATTGCAGGAGATTGCATTAATGCTAATGCAGCAACCATGTGTCCCCCAGGAGTTAGGTTAAGAACCTTGAGAAACGATTGAGCAGTTATAAAAGTCACAGCACTAATTGAACCATAGTAGCAGCAATGTCCGAGTGGTTGAGAAATCTCTAAATCAGATTTTAAGAAAATCGCCAACATTCCTAAAAAGAAAAATAGTACTGGCGGATTTAATATGTTTGAGAGAATGAGACTTGTATTCACTTTTAACGCTCCAGCTAGTTGCATCAATATATTTAAAAAACTTTCAATATAGACTGCACTCGTAGAAAGATTGAGAGTAACCTTTCGAGGGTGCCTTGTTTAAATTTCAAGCATTCTGCTTTATGCACATGGTAAATACCGCACTTTTAAAACTGTTTACGTATTTATTTATACTCTTGCCTCAATAATTACTAGAGTATTTTCTATAGTTAATATTACAAAATATTAACATTTGTAAGCAAATATATTCAACAGTTATGAAGTTGATGTGAAAATTGTATGTCAATCTCATGACATAATGACTATAAAATGTATTATAGATAAAAAAAATTTCAATACGTAAATTAGAAGAAATGGCTACAGTGATTACCGCAGCTACTGAATTCGGCTTAAATTCATCTAGCTGATTGTAATCAAATGTAGCTGATGCTACTTAATATCAACATTTGAAGGGTGCCCATTATTGCCAAATATATCTTCTTCATGTATTGCAGCATCTTCCATCTCGTTAACATAACCACTACGTGCGTTTGGAAAAGCATCGCAGTAAGGTACATAAGGCTTGATATCAAGAACGGGAGTTTGGTCAAGTAAATCAATTCCTTCGATGTGTAAAACTAAGCCATCTATTTTGAGGAGTTTAGGCGCCGATAAACCAATGGGGTTAGGACGATGAGGAGCGCGCGTAGCGAGTGTACCGCGTCGAACCCTTGCCCCGCGCGGTAAAATAACAGTTGGGTTCCAGTGGTGGTTAAGATGTAACCATGAAATTACCCAAATCCGCTCAAACCCTTCGATATCTTTAAGCGCAATCGTGGGTATGATATCGGAGAAAAGCTCGATTTGGGCGATAGCAGGCTGGTAATTTGCAGGAACACTACGAAGCTGTGACTGTCGAGGTGTACCATGACGTTCTTTGTAGGGAGAATGTACAACCCCAATTGAACGTAAAGTTATATCACTTGGAAACGATATAGATTGAATATAATCCTTGGGCGGAAATTTAGCCATATTCATTATAATCTTTTTACCATGTACAACTATAACTATTTACAAGCACCCAAATTGACATCTTACACCTTTAATCAGGGCGTAGGGTGGAATGGCACTTACTTAACGATGTTTATGGTGCGTGAAAGCACTGTATTTTGCGTGCTTATTGATTGATAGTAATAGCTTGAAAGCACCCTACCCCAATTTATTGGCTCCTCAAAATGCGTGAAATAGCACCATTCGGGCGTAGGATGTGTGAAGGCTACGAAAAAACTTCAACTAACATTACAAGACTTGTAGCCTTCACGCACCAAACAAGAATTGTGACTGTTGGTTATGCGGCGCCCCAAATTTGATTTTTCCCGTCACCAAGTAAGGTTTAACCATGCAAGAAAACGAAAATAGTGGACGAGAGTTTTATGATGCTGTTGTTCAATCTAATGCAAACGCAGTCAAACATTTGACAGCAAGTACAGTTTATGCTCTAAATGAATGAAAACTTGTAAAGCTATTAGCAATTACAGACTTCATTAACTTCATAAACTCATTTCGCAGTTTCACTGCA
The DNA here is from genome assembly GCF_059640475.1 of Calothrix sp. CBUCES-K 9914. Taxonomy (NCBI): domain Bacteria; kingdom Bacillati; phylum Cyanobacteriota; class Cyanophyceae; order Nostocales; family Calotrichaceae; genus Calothrix; species Calothrix sp. CBUCES-K 9914. The sequence continues at coordinate 8,987 of NZ_JBXXZH010000026.1, read as the reverse complement.
ATAGGGTTTTCTAGCTCACCCATACGTCCAGACCGTAATGACTGCTCTACAATTGATTTCACGCGCGTCCATCTTTGTAACTCATACTGCTTGAAAGCTCTGATAATATCATTGGACTGTTGTAAGCATTTGGTAATAACTAGCGCGTCTTCCAATGCCATACACGCTCCCTGTCCTAATGTTGGTAACATTGGATGTGCTGCATCACCTAATAAAGTGATATTTCCTTTTCCCCAAGGTCGTGATGGTACACGGTCATATAAATCTGTTTGGATAATAGTAGCTTTATCGGTAGCTGTTATTAACTCTGGAACTGCGCGAAACCAGTCTTGAAATATTACTTCTAATTCTTGTTTCTGTCCTTGTTTCGTCTTAGCTGCTGCATACCAGTACATTCGATTGTTACCCAGCATCATAAAACCAAACCCTTTCCCACGTCCTAGAAATTCATGAATATAGCCAGGGCGATATTGATTAGGTATGTAATTAGTTAAGCCACGCCATGTAGTAAAATTACGGTAAATTGGTGGACTATCACCAAATAATGCTGCCCGTACCTGTGACTTTAAACCATCGGCGCCTATTAAAGCATCACCTTCATCGTGTAACCCAGATTTCATATAAACACGTACTTTGCAGTCATCTTGCTTAAATAGCTCGAATGTTTGACCTAAAGTGAACTCACATACATCGTTATTCCATAATAGTTTGTGCAAGTCCGCGCGATGAATACCTATAACAGGTAACTCAAACTTATCAACAGAGACGTTGACTAACTCTTTGCCGTCCTGGGTATTGAATTGGTAATTTGTTGTTAAACAACCATTACGAACTGCATCTTGAAGTAAACCTAATTCCTTAAGAACGTGAGTGGCATTTGCCCATAATGCAATTCCTGCTCCCACTTCTTTTAATTCTTGCGCGCGCTCGTAGACCCTTACATCAAACCCTGCACGATTTAATGCAAACGCAGTTGCGGCGCCTCCTATTCCACCACCAATTATGATTATTTTCTGAGTTTTTGCCATTTATTTGACTGACTTGTCAGTTTGTTATTATTAATCAAAGCAAGTTTTCGGTAAGTTTGTCAACTGACTGTTTGGTCTACTAAATTTTGTTTGTAACCAACAACCATCCGTTACATCCGTTACATCCGTTGCAAAAAAGGTTATACTAACTGACAGTCTGTTAGATTTATAGAAACTGTGCCGCGCAGAGCAAAAGCAGATAAGTCAAATACGAAACAAGTTCGGGATGCGGAAGCTACTCAAGCTGTAATTTTGGCAGCAGCAGAGGGGGAGTTTGCTGTTCATGGTTTAACTGCTGCTAGAACTGAAGCTATTGCTGCAAAGACTGGTGTGTCAAAATCAATGATTTACTACTACTTCAAAGATAAAGAAGGTTTATATCAAGCTGTTTTAGAACGTTCGCACGCGAATTTACTACATGTTACTCAACAATTGGATTCTGAGCTAGAGCTTTTGGCGCCTTCCGTTGCATTGGAGAAGTTTCTAGTTGCATTACTTGAGTGTGTGTCGCAAAACCCTAAGCTGCCGACGATAATGTTTCATGAGGCTGTTCAAAATCAAGGAAAGTACTACAAGTTTAGTAGTTCTGTAAATATAGATAAAACTTTAATGAAGATTTTAGATCGAGGTGTTGCAAGTGGTGACTTCCGACAGCTTGATTCTTTCCAAGTAGCGATCAACATTATGGGAACTTGCTTATTTTACTTTATAGGCGCCGGAAATATTCAGCAACATCCCCAAGGTCGGCGCCTGTTGAGTAAAGCAATGTTGGAGCAGCATATTACAGAAGCAGTTGCGTTTACCTTAGCAGGTGTAAAGAAACCGGGTTTGTGAAATCAAGATATTTTGATGTGTATATACACAACACATAAGTGCTGTTTATGAAGCGTCACAAACCACAATAATTAAATTGGCCTTTGTGGTTCATTCCTCCTCTTTGTACAGACGTGATTAAGCGCGTCTATACGTGTCTCTGTGGTAAAAAATAATGACTGCACAGGCAAGATGCCTATGCTACGTATTTAGCTTTTTCATCCCACCAAAAAACATTAACCAAATTACAACTACAACCCAGTGAATAATTACTATAACAAATAAAGAACCTGTAAGTACATAAGCAATTGTACAAGCAATTCCTAGTAATGCGGATAAACATAAAAATACACGATTAAAAAACGTTTTACTGGCTTGTTTATAAAAAGTACTGGCATTAATGGGATGATAAATTATATATAATATTAAGCTCAGTAATGCCCATAATGTCCAAGTTAACCAATTTGTTATTTCAATGGGGTGACGAAGCAGTAGGAGACGAAAGAATAATTCTTCTGAGATGGCAGGAAGAAATAAACATCGTAGTACTAATAAAAGTTTATCTGTATAGTTAGCTGACCAGATTTGTAATTGTAAAAATCCTGATTGTAGTCCGATTGGAAGAGCGATAATACCGTAAACTAATAATATTGTACCTAAAAATAACCAATCTTGCTGTGTGGGAATTTTTAAAGATGCTAATACACGATTGAGTAATATCGGTAGTGGAGATATTTCTGTGAAGGGTATTTTTATTTGTCCGAATAATATAGTCGGTGCCAGTGGTAATATATCTGGTTGCCATCCACCTATTTGATTTGTTCGTAATATTTGTAAACTGGCGCCATGCTTTAAAAACATTGTAGCTAAGTCATCATGTACTTGACGCGGCATTATAGTTCGCCATGTTGTTAAACTAGCCCAAATACTACTGTCTCGAAATACTCCTGTATTTTTACCTGTATTAGTTCCCGAAAGTACTCCAGTACTGCTTTGCCAGTCTTTACGTACTATACCTAATGGTGCTAGTTGTTTATCTAGTTCTTCACCAAGTTCAACAAGTTGCTTCCAACGTAAAGTCTGAGGGTCATTCTTGTGGGCGCCCAACCAAGTTTGAATTTGTGGTGTAGCTGCGACTTGGTTTCTAATTGCAACTATTGTGGCATAAAGTGCTTGGGCAGAGTCTTGTACACAGGACGTTGCAGGGGATACGGTGGCGCCACCTGTACCATCACCTACACGGTATCGTGCCATCATGACTTGAAGCTGCTGCTGTAATTCGTTTAATGGTGATATTTTAATGCCATCAAAATCATAATCTTTTGTAACCGGGTCAAATTTAATTAAAATATCTGAAACTGGACGAGTATACATCCAACCACGTTCTAAATTGCCCATATAATCTGCCCATGTATGAGTTCCAGCGATAATTCCATCTGGGTTATGGGCATATACTTGATGATATTTAATGTCGAAACGTAATTCATTTGTGAAACTGTCACGAATAACTCGTGCTACTCCAAAAGCAAAGTGTCCGGTAATAGTAAAAGGAACACCTAGTGCTTCTTTTTTGCGTCCACCGATACCACCAAATGAATGTAAAACAATAGCTTTGTCGTTTTGTTGCCATTGATATACACCTTGTGAAGAAGCAACGGGAGCTTTTGAAGTAGGAAAAGCTGGGGGAGTAAGTAGGGTAAGGGAGTCTTCAAATCCTACTAGTCCTCCTTGATATGGCAGGCTTGAAGCTGATTTTAATACATCAGAATTTAGGAGTACTGTGTTAATCTTACCCTTTTGTGCTGGTGTTCTATGCCAATGTTGGGTTTTTATATAGTCTAGTGCAACGTTTTCGTTCGTAATTAATTTATTGGGCTGAACTTGGAACAAACTCCTAGGTGCGAGTGCTTGGACTGTAAATACACCTTTTTTATCTCTTGCACCGTAAATATACCACCCATCTTTACCTGCGGGTGATTGCTCTATTAATAATGGTGTTGAACTTGATATATTACGTGTATCTATAACTTGTCTTGGAATCCTTATCGTACCTTCGGTGTTGTCAAAGTTTCCCGATGCTGGGTTATAGTGTGCGACTCGATAGTATTCGGGAATAGATTTTGATCTATTTTTTGAGCTATTTAATGATGTATCTGGCTCGATGATTTTGACTAAACCATAAAATCGACCAGTTGCTAAAATTGGTTCGCTCGCGATTTGTAATACTACTGTTCCTACACCTTCAGTGATAACTGTCGCATCATTTAGAGTCACTATTACATTATCATCAGGACGGGCGCCTGCTAAAGAACGCAATACACCAACATTACGAACACCATTTAAACGAGTTGGGTGAAGATTACCGTTTCGTTGACTTTTTATGGTGTCGGGTGTGAAATTTACATCGTGCGTTACTGCTTTAACGTAAGAAAGTACATCTTTATCATTTTTCCATTCCAAGCGGACGATTTTTCCAATTAAGTTATTTGCCTTGCTTGGTGCGTGTTGTACTTCCATCAATACCCAATCACTACCATCTTGCATTTTTTCTGGTGCTGGTAAAATTAATCTTCCCACCCAGGCGCCTGTTGGTCGATATAAATTACTTGATGCGTTTGAAGTGATAGGATAAAAACTAGGTTGACTAAAATCTTGTCGCGCACGTATTGCATAATCACTTTCACGTTGAACTGTCTGCTGTTGTCGAGGGTAAAATAGTAAGATGCTGACAGCAGTTAGAATTAGTACAAATAAAAATAATACAATTTTGAGTCTGGTTCGACTCGTTTTATATATAGCCACAAAGCCAAAATTTTATTTATCATCAAAATTATACCTACAGTTGGTTCAGTAGCAACGAGGCTGATGGTATATAATTTGTCTTTTGGCGCCAAATCAGAATGTTATGGAAATTACAATATTTCATCAACTAGAACAGTAGCACCTTCATAAAAATCGATGCTGATAATGCTTGAAGTCCAACCACTGTCCCGTGTATCACTGTGTCGTCCTAACTAATGTACCACCAATAGCATACACGGCATCATAACCAATCCTTTCAGCCCAAATTGCAGCATCAGATTGTTTAGCTTGCAAACGACGACTGGTTGCTAGTAAATCATTGCCTATCTCATATTCACCTGTTTCAACATTGATGGAGATTAGTTTTCCAATATTCTCTTGCGTCTCAACTTTGGAACGAATATCCTTTTCGTATAGCTCTTTATCGCGCTCTATAATTATTATATTACGAATTATAAAATGCCTGCCTTTGTGCTAAACTGCCTAATTGCAAATCTATAGTTAAAAATTCTCCAATATCGTCGGGTGTATATCTAGTTGCTAACGAAGCGCGTCTTGCTTTCAGGTTGGCAACTTCGGTATCAAGAATAGCACTAACTACTGGGTTGATTACTTCTTTGGGATTTTTTGGTGTGATGGATGCAACTCGGCGCCATAATGAGCGAATCTGATTTTCTGTAAATACCACAACCTCAGCATATGGAGTATGATATGCTTCGAGCAAGGAATTTTTAATTTCTAATGCAGCAATCTTGGAAACGAGCGCTTCTGTAACTATATTGCTTATAGCAGCGTTACTTTGTGGCTGAATTTCGTTGATACGGTTTCGTAGTGCCGCAATACACTCGTCAATTTCTTGTATAGTTTGATTGCTCGAAGTACGTTTTACATCTAAGGTTGCTCTTTCAACTTCCAGGTTTGCCAACTCCCTAAGCAATACATCAAGTTTGGTTTCTGGTTTAGAATTACCGTTTTGTAAAGAACGCTGTACTAGCATAATTGCTTCGCGCGCGAATGCTGGTTGAACAAGCGCAAACGCTGGAACTGTTACAGCTGTCATCCCTGTGACTGCTACAGCAATAATTGCCGCTTTGATCTGCATGTACTGCTGCGGTTTGGAGTAAAGGACTAATTTCCCTGGTTTTCTCTTCGGTCTACGTACTAACATCTTAAAATTTTAATATAGGTTTTTTTTACTATATATATGGATACTTCGCAGTGTAATCCGGAAATATCCTGTTTTATTTGACTATCTGCATTTACTTAACAGGCGCCAAATGTTTCCCATTCTAGCGTCCATTCTCAAGAAATGCGCGTTTGATTATGTCATATAGCTTTATATCCAACGCCTTTATACAAATATCCCGAAACCTTGGGTTCATTTTCCAAGTAAAATTCCTCTAATTTCACATTTTGGAACTGGTTTTCAACAAGTTGGCGAATATTGCGATTGAAATGACAGCCATCCGCGATAATTTTCTGTAACGGTGTCAAACGGTTTTGCCACACTTGCACTTTTGGTTCCCGACTCAACCCGTGTTCAAGAAAATGAAATCCTCCTCCTGGTTTGAGTACACGATAGACTTCCCTAAGTGCTTGCTCAACATTCGCAATACTACATAGTGTAAATGCACTAGCAACATTGTCAAATGAATTATCGTTTAACCAGCTATTCTCTATACAGCAACAAAACTTAGGGGAATGTTAATGGATGAAAAAGAGTACTGGCAGGCAGTTGTAGAAAAGAATCAACAATATGATGGCGTATTTTTTTTCGGCGCCCGTTCGACTAAAATATATTGTCGTCCCTCATGTTGCGCGCGCTTACCCAAACCTGAGAATATAGTCTTCTTTTCAAATTGCACAGCAGCAGAAAGTGCTGGTTTCCGTGCGTGTAAACGCTGTCATCCAAATGAAAGTTTTGTGTCAGACCCACATATAGAATTAATACGGCAAGCTTGTAATTTTCTCACAGCGCAACTGGATAACCCACCAACGCTTGATGAGCTAGCACAGAAATTTAGTATAAGTCAGTATCATTTGCAACGTACTTTTAAGCGTCTTGTAGGTATTACTCCAAAACAGTATGCAGAAGTGCAACGCTTACAACGCTTCAAGAAAGAATTAAAAGAAGGTGTAAATGTTACAAATGCATTATATGAAGCTGGTTATACATTGAGTAGCTGTGTATACGAGCAAGTAAATTCAAAGTTAGGAATGACACCTAAAAATTATCAACACGATGGTAAAGGAATGTTTATTAGTTATACAGTTGTTTCATCTTCACTTGGTTATTTATTAGTAGCGATGACCGAGAAAGGTGTTTGTGCTGTAAAGTTAGGAGATGATGCTGAAAAATTAGAACTTTTGTTGCAAGCTGAATTTAGAAAAGCAGAAATTCAGCGTGATGATACTGCACATCAAGAATGGATACAAGCAATACTCGTATTTATTGCAGCTGAACAACCGCATTTGAATTTACCTTTAGATATTCGTGGAACTGCATTTCAAATCCAAGTTTGGCAAGCTTTACAGAAAATACCTTACGGAGAAACACGCACTTACCAAGATATCGCGCGCTCTATTGGTACGAATGCTGTACGCGCGGTGGGAAGTGCATGTGGCGCCAATCCTGTGGCATTAATTATCCCGTGTCACCGCGTTTTACGTTCGGATGGTAGTTTAGGTGGGTATGAGTGGGGGTTGGAGAGAAAACGGAAATTATTGGAACTGGAAAAAAAGCGATTGGTATAATAAAGGTGTTTATGCGAATTACAGATATATTCGAGCTTTTGTTGCTGTCTGCACTTTGGGGTGGTTCTTTCCTATTTTTACGGATTGCGGCGCCTGTTTTAGGGCCAGTTTGGTTAATCGAAGCGCGCGTTTTACTTGCTGGTTTGGTACTACTATTATTTACTGCACGTCTCGGTCTTCTGGATGAAATCCGCTCTAATGCAAGAAAGTTAATAATTGTTGGATGCATCAATACGGCTATACCTTTTGTACTATTTGCATTTGCATCAACGCTGTTACCTGCTGGTTACACTTCTATTTTGAACACAACAACACCGCTTTTCGGTATAGTTGTAGCATCCGTATGGTTGAAAGAGAAGCTAACATTCAATGCTATTGCAGGGTTTGCGCTAGGTTTTGGTGGAATAATTATCTTGGTAGGTTGGAAAAGCTTTTCGCTAACTCCATCTTTTATAAGTGCTTTCAGTGCAGCAATTATAGCATCATTTCTTTACGCAGTTTCGGCATCGTATACCCGAAAGTATCTACAAGGTGTGAATTCGTTTGTTGTATCAACGGGTAGCTTATTAAGTGCAGCCATTTTACTTATACCTTTATTACCGTTTACCGTTCCTGTTCAGGCGCCTACGACCAATGTACTATTAGCTGTGATTGTACTTTCTCTACTATCAACAGCTTTCTCTTATATTCTATATTTTCAATTGATAAGTAATATCGGTTCAACAAAAACACTTACCGTCACTTACCTAATTCCCATATCAGCAATGTTTTGGGGTGCTTTGATTTTAAAGGAAGATATTACACAATCTATGATTTTAGGATGTGTATTAATTTTACTGGGTACTACAGTCGCAAATGATTTGTTAAGAGTATTCCAATTAAAAAAATATCCCAAATAAATTCATGTAGGATAGGCGTCTCGCCTGTCCTACGGGATAATTGATTTCTTGGATTACTCTAAAAGTTTTTACTACCCTGCTAGTAGAACCTTTTTCAATAACTATAATAAAATGAGAAGTAGGAGGTTTTACCATTTTACCATGACAACTGCTCAAGAAATTTATACACATATTCTTCGTACTTTACCACCAACTGAGCGATTGCGTTTAGCAAATCTTATTCTTAACGATTTAGTTGACCAAAACCTTTCTATAATTGACAAAAGTGATAGCTGGACAGAGCAAGATCAAATTGATGTAACAAACTTTTCTTTGCAATACGCTACTACGATTTCCCCTGAAGGTGAGGAGATTTTTGAGTGACGACGTTTAATTCTGGTGATGTGGTCACAGCTTATTTTCTTTAGTTTTATAGTCACTTTGCCAGCCTCAGCAAATGTGATAGTTATTGGACAATTATCAGAACATGATTGGAAAGAAGTTCGTGCTTGTGTGAAGACCGCGCTTGCTGAATTAAATAATTTATCTGCTCCGTAGTTAATGTGTTAAGTTTTGCTAGTTTCTATAATGTGACTGCACAAATCTGCTACTGAATTAATAGCTACTTAAAGTTTGGAACGGGCAAGGATGCCATTAGCGTCAAGTTAAGCTAAAACCTACTACGTCACCTCCAATTCGCAATTCGCAGTTC
>NZ_JBXXZH010000025.1:0-64922 GCF_059640475.1 Calothrix sp. CBUCES-K 9914 | reverse complement strand
TAAAGTATCCCAAAACTTAAGTGGGTCTTCTAAGGTAGTAATTTGTAATCCCCAAGGCTTTAATATCTCCGAGAGAATTTTTAGTACTTCCGTATCTTCGTCAACAATTAATACCCGTGCCGTGTCTGCTGATTGTTGAAGCTCGTTAACAAGAGATGGTTTAATATGATTATGAGAGGTGCCAGTATTGGTAGAAACTTGCTGAAACTCTTGGCGCAGAGCGACAACCAATTCTGATAAATGTAGCTTTTGCTTTTGAGGTAACGATACTCCAACTTGTAACAATTCTTCAATTTGGCTGGCCAAGCTCGAAGCAAAATTAAAGCCAAACATACCCAAGGAACCAGCAAGCTTATGAGCATCTTGATAAGCGCGACTAACTATCTCACTATCGAGTGAATCTTGAAGTAAAGCTGCTGTTGCGACTTCGACAGTGCCAACTCTGTCACTTAGTTTTTGTTGGGAACGTTCCCAAATAGCAGTAATTTGTGGACTTTGTTTCACTGGTGGGGGAGTTTCTGAAGCTGTAAACTTACTACTAGTACTTTTTTGCTCTTGTTTTTTTGATGTTTTTTTCTTCTTTTCTTCTGAAAGCGATTTTAAACGATAACCAATACCATACACATTTTCGATGGGGTCATTTGTAACTCCCGCTCCCCGAAGTTTCTGACGCAATCCTTTCATATGCGCTCTCACCGTATCCTCTCCAGGCGCCTCTTCGAGTGACCATAAATGGTCTATAATGGCACCACTGCTGAAAGTACGCACGGGATTACGAAGAAATAACTCCAGTAAACTATATTCTTTAGGAGTTAAACGTATTAGCTGGTCTAAGTATGTAACCTCACAGCTATTGGGGTCTAACCGTAAATTTTCCCACTCCAACAGCGTCTGTAGTGATGTAGTACATCGACGCAATAGCGCGCAGATGCGAGCCGTTAACTCGTGTAAATCAAACGGTTTTGTGATATAATCATCAGCCCCAGCATCTAAACCAACAATTTTATTAGTGCTATTATCTTGGGCAGTTAAAAGAATAATCGGTACATTAGTACCGTCCGAGCGTATTTGCCGACACAAGCTAATGCCATCAAGCTTAGGAAGCATCACATCCAAAACAATCAAGTCATAATTACAGACTTGCGTAAATTCCCAACCCGACATTCCATCAGATGCAGTGTCAACAGTATAATGCGACTGAGCGAGCGTTGCAACAAGCGATTGAACAATAAGTTCATCATCCTCTACTACCAGAATTCTCATAAATTTACTTTGTCGTAGTACTAGATAAAGAATTTACGGTAGATATTGGACAAATATTGAATAAATTGTCCAATTTATTCAATACTAATGTACTATCCAGATTGGATGCCAAAACTGTATCCGTATCCATCTTTTCGATGAATAAACTTCACTCCTCGCATTGATGATACAGTAATGCGCGTACCTTTAATTAGCACCTCAAAACCTTTGGGTGTAGGAGTCTTAACCCTTGCTTTATACCAACCAGGAGCAGCTTTGACAACTGACGGAATGCCTTTTTTCTTATTTGCTTTTGTCATAGAAGGTTTTGTCAATTTAAATTTAACAATATCTCCTGCAGTTATGTGCTTGTATACAGTTTTTGGCGCAATCGTCGCCACAGAACCATCTGGATTCAACTTGACAATTTTCTTAAGGGTTTTTCGATCTTGAGAGTACAGTATTACAGGAAATCCCTTATCATTGGTTCTTCTGCTTTGCCTATTGCCATGTCCCTTGCATTCAACTATCATTGGTTGCTCTGTAAGCAATTTAATATTTGAGCCAGATTCGCCAACACATGCTGCATCAATGCTGTGGGACTTTGGCAGTTCTTGGTTACAGCGATTCATTTTAGTTCTGCCACCTGTGGAGCAACGAACATGACTACAGCAATTTTTGGCAATATTAACTACTGCAAACCGAGTCGAATTAACTGCGGCTGCATCGCGTAATGGTTGTTTGACTTGTTGTAGAACTTGATTTTTTATTTTTTGTGCTTTAATTTGATCTTCAAAGTATTTTGACTGTAGAAATGTGCCTAAATCCTGATTATCTTTTTGTTGATTACAATCATGACAAGCTAATGTTAGATTGCTAACTCTGTCACTACCTCCTCTCGACTTAGCAACAATATGCTCGACTTCTAATGAAGTATTTTTTGCACCGCAATAAGCACATTCTCTTCCCCATTTTTCTAATAAATACTCGCGAATTTCATATCCGAGCAATGTGCCTTGCTGATATTCGATGCCTGATATTTCTGGATTTATGATTTTTTGTGTATCGAATTTGACTTGTTCAATTTCAATTGCAAAAATCGGACAATATCTACAAAAGCGTTTAATCCAAGTCTCTATAGTTAAAACACGATGTATTAATGAAGGGGGCAACCAGCCTTGTTTTTTGTGACGGTGATTGCGTTCTTTGCGATATCGTAAATTTCTATTACGCCTGCCGCGTCTAAATCCTGCTCTTTTTTCTAAATCTGATTTAATTAATTCTCCACGATGCTCTAATTCCATACGAAATATTATCTCCGAGCCACATTGTATTGCAAAACCAGTCCATTTCGAGCCGGGATCAATTTTCAATATATATTCTTTATTTACAGGGTTAAAGACCTGCTGCCTTAGTATGATTACAAATGGAAAAGTTCTAAAAACAACTGCTTTTTGTTGAGTCAATAACTTTCTTGCACGCGCAGAATGCACCATACTTAAAAAAGTTTTATCGGCATTTAAAACAAAAACATGGTTTGTTAACATGATGTTTTTTGGCAGTTACGCCTCTCTTTAACAAGGTAATGTTTGCTTCAACAATGCTCAAAATTTTTGTCACACTTTACCAAAGTAGTTCGTAGATACAAGTGTTTCACCTTTATAAACTAGGCAATGTTCTTATATCTGAGCGCTTAGGACTAGCAACCGATGAAGGCATCCTATTAAGCTCCTAGTACTTTTGAGCGTAGGCAACCTACTCGTTGCCTGAGTCTGGTGTAGCCGGGTTTATCCCGATACAAAACGGAACTTGTCCAAAATGTACCGTTTATCGACTACTCAACCTGGTACGCACGACTTTTACTTAGTTTTACTTACTTTATACTCAGTATTTAAATTAACTTATGAATAATATACTTGCTCGATAATAAAGCTAAGTTAAGAATCTAAACATTTTGTACTAGTAGGGTGGTCACTGCCTATCTTACCCAATCTGAAAACATTGTGATAAGATGATAAACTGCTGCATTCATTCAAAACTGTTTACTAAATCATGACTCTGACGCAACAGCGAAAGCAAGAAATCATTGCACAGTACCAAGTACACGAAACTGATACTGGTTCTTCTGATGTGCAAGTCGCAATGCTGACAGACCGCATATCGCGTCTGTCAGAACACTTACAAGGTAACAAGAAAGACCATTCATCACGTCGCGGTTTACTAAAGTTAATCGGTCAACGCAAGCGCCTTTTGTCTTATATTCAACAAGAAGACAAAGAGCGTTACCAAGCTTTAATCGCTCGCCTTGGTATCCGTGGATAAAGTATAATATTTTGCCTTATGCCCGCCGAATCCGAACGTAACAACTTACCATTTGAACCGAAAAGTAAGCAAAAGAAAGCTGACAAATCAAAGGGGCAACAACCTGTTGTAAAGCAAGTTGTTGCAAAGCAATCTGAGAAAAAAGAGACTAAAAAAGCTCCTTATGCAAAAGAGGAGATGGCTATTCCGAAAGTAGTTAGTGACCGTATGGTTAAGCGTGTAGCTGCATTTTCAGGTATTCCAACAGTCTTGGGTATTGCGAGTTTGGTTGTTAGTTACTTGCTAGCTGTGTATGCTCATATCAAGCTCCCCCCTATTGCCGTTTTACTGGTAAATATGGGGTTATTTGGCCTGGGAGTACTGGGTATTACCTACGGTGTTCTTTCCGCATCATGGGATACTGAGCAACCTGGAACCTTATTTGGCTTCAGTGAATTTACTACTAACTGGGGACGAATGGTGGAGGGTTGGCGCGCGACTCGGCAAAAAAAAGTGTAATCTGTATAGTGCTGAGTAATGAGTGCTGAGTACTGAGTAAATTTGTAGAGCAAAGTTCGTTATTTTGCGTTTTATTGAAGGATAGTCGTCATTCCAAAGCTGTAGAGACGTGATTAATCACGTCTCTACATGATTCGTTTATGTATAATTATTTAATTAAGAACTAGAAATAAAAATAAAAATATTAAATAAAATCAGGGAAAATAACCATGATTGTAGTAATGAAGGTTGGTTCTCCGGAAGCGGAAATAAACCGTATTAACGATGAACTAACGACTTGGGGACTTACACCCGAAAAAATTGTTGGTAAACACAAAGTTGTAATTGGTTTGGTTGGTGAAACTGCTGACTTAGACCCTTTACAAATACAGGAAGTTAGTCCTTGGATAGAGCAGGTTTTGCGCGTTGAACAACCTTACAAACGCGCGAGTCGTCAATATCGTCACGGTGAGGCATCAGAAGTAATTGTTGATACTCCCGATGGTTCTGTTGTTATCGGCGAAAACCACCCGATATCGGTAGTAGCTGGACCTTGCTCGGTTGAAAACGAGGAAATGATAATTGATGTGGCGTTGCGTGTTAAGGCAGCAGGCGCCAAATTTTTACGTGGTGGTGCTTACAAACCTAGAACATCGCCTTATGCTTTCCAGGGACATGGTGAAAGCGCACTCTCGTTACTTGCTGCCGCACGTCAGGCAAGTGGACTTGGTATTATTACCGAAGTAATGGATGCCGCTGACTTAGATAAAATCGTTGAAGTTGCCGATGTCATCCAAGTTGGCGCCCGCAACATGCAAAACTTTTCTCTACTTAAAAAAGTAGGCGCCCAACCAAAGCCAGTATTATTGAAGCGAGGAATGGCGGCGACTATTGAAGATTGGTTAATGGCAGCAGAGTATATACTGGCAGCAGGAAACCCAAACGTTATTTTATGTGAGCGTGGTATCCGCACCTTCGACCGTCAATACACTCGCAACACGCTCGATATATCGGTAGTGCCCGTACTGCGAAAGCTTACTCACCTACCAATAATGATAGACCCTAGCCACGGTACAGGTTGGTCAGAATTTGTACCATCAATGGCAATGGCATCAATTGCAGCAGGTACAGATTCGCTAATGATAGAAGTCCATCCTAACCCGAAAAAGGCATTATCCGATGGACCTCAATCACTAACACCAGAAGCATTCGAGCGACTTATGCAAGAATTAGCTGTTATTGGTAAAGCTGTCGGACGTTGGCGCCAACCTGTTCCAGCAACAGTGTAGAAGAGTGCTGAGTGCTGAGTGCTGAGTGCTGAGTATAAAGTTAATAAGATAGGAGTTAAGAGTAGGAAGTCGGGAGTTAAATTTCTGTATTCATAACTCCGTATTCAGTACTTATCACTCCTGACCTAATACTCAGCACTCAGCACTCAGCACTCATAACTCTTTCTTATCTTCTTCTGCTACCAAAGCCGCCGCTAGAACGGGGAACTCTAGAACGTCCACCACTGCCGAAACCGCTGTTTGGGTTTCTTCTTACGGTACTTGAATTGCCAGATGGTCGCAAAGTGCTGCTACCAAAGCCGGAACCTGTCGCACGACTACCAGTATTAACTCTTGGTTCGGCTCTTACTGTTGGGTTATTAGGATAATTTCTGCGTAGGTTGCCAGTAGTACGGAATGCTGTACGATTTCTGACTGCCGCAGGTGGCGCATTGTAGCGTGAACGATAGCTTGAAACTGCATCGTCATATGTACGACCATAACCACCGTAACCAGTAATCAAACCACCCGGTTGATACACTGGTGGTACGTAGTATTGCGGTCTAAATAATAAACTACCAATCGCTTGACCAGCTAAAGCACCAGCAAACGGCGCCCAAAAACCGCTTTGTTGACGAACGACCACAGTCTCCTGCTGTCCAGTTTGAGGATTAACTTTGTTTTCAGTTACGTTGTGAACGTATTCGATTTTGAAGTCTGGAGTTAAAAACAAAGATGGCTTACCACCTTCAACTTTCAAGTAGCTTTTTTTACCCTGCTTGACATCATCATCGGTCAAGCGCGCCATTTGTAAATTTTCTGTTCTATATGTGGGTGGTGTACTGCCGAGTAAAAACAGCGTATACACACCATCGCCATCGTTATAGGTTGCTTGTTGTACATCATACTGACCGTCAGCAAGGTTCGCTGAAACTTGAGATACAGGGTTTGCAGTTCGTCCTTGTGTGGGCTGCGAGTTAACTTGGTTCGTCGCTCCTCCACCACAACCAACGGTTGTAACGCACAAACTCAGCGCTAAAACAACGACTGTGAATTTACGCAAAACTTTCATGATTACATTGATGAACATATAAAAGTCATCCCATTCCTAACTTAGCAAAATTTAACATCTTTTATTCAGTGTGGGCTACCGAACAATTATCGGCGCGCGATTTTGATTTGTATCTCTTATCTTAGAATTTTCTTGGTCAAAGAAAGAGGGTATTATCACTACCTATCTAAAATTAAGATATGCTTTTTCCATATGTATATAGATTTGTGTTGCATTCAGCATGTTAGTTTCCCAACTGTCCAAGCTTTTAAAGGCGCCTCAAACTAGAAGGTTATATAAAATTTCTTTATTATTTTGGTTTAGTTTAAGCTTGTGTTTTGCCTTATTTTATATTGCTTTAGGAGTACGACAAGGTTTTAGCAGTGAATATGTAATTGGAGATGATGCAAGAGAATATATCTCTTGGATGTATAGATATTCCAACCAAAGACTGTTTACAAATGATTTAATAGCTGAATATTTTCAATCAGTTACACCAATTGGTTATGCCGCAATTTATCGAAGTGCGATGAGTTTTGGTATTGATCCAATTGTACTAAGTAAAGTCCTACCAATTCTGCTAGCTACCATTACAACAAGTTATGGTTTTGCCGTTTGTATGCAAATGTTGCCAGTACCGATGGCAGGATTTCTTGCGACCTTAATATTAAATCAAAGTCTTTGTCTTCACGATGACTTGTTCTCCGCTTGTCCAAGAGATTTTACTTACCCATTGTTTTTAGCGTTTTTGTACTATTTAATACGAGGTTCGGCGCCGGGAGTTTTAATAACGTTTACGCTTCAAGCATTAATCTATCCTTTAATCGCATTTATACAATTAGGAGTACTATTTTTACGACTATGGAACAGGCAAAGAAAAGACTATATTTTATTTGCAGTAGCAGTTTTGTTAGCTTTGGTTACAGTTACACCTTATGCTCTACAGTCTTCACAGTTTGGTCCAACTATTACCGCAGCAATAGCGAAAACGATGCCAGACTACTTTCGAGGTGGTAGGGTTAGTTATTACAACTCCAGCCTTATAAGTTTTTGGCTTGACGGTAGAGATAGCGGTCTTTTTGCTTTGCTCAACCCAGTTCAACTATTTATTGGGCTTTTATTACCAATAATTTTGGTATACAAATCAAAATTTGGCGCCAGTTTAAAAATAACGAAACATGTAAAAGTGCTGTTACAGGTTGTGATAGCATCTACGGGGATGTTTTTCATTGCCCACGCTTTATCATTCAAACTACACTTTCCCAGTCGGTACACTCACCATACCTTTAAAATGGTACTCGCACTTGCAGCAGGGATAGTACTAGTTGTGGTACTAAATACAGCTTTGACTAGACTTACCCAAACTAATTACAAGCGAATTTTGGTGATTGTGACAAGTGTAATAGTAGGCGCCGCACTAATTTTATATCCAATCACTTTGAAAAGCTTTCCCAAAACATCATATGTAGTAGGTAGTGTACCAACGCTGTATGAATTTTTGTCGAACCTACCACCAGATAGTTTGGTTGCATCGTTAGCTGAGGAAGCAGACAATATTCCAGCGTTTGCCAAACAACCAGTTTTAGTAGGTAAAGAATATGCTTTACCTTTCCATACAAAGTATTACGCTGAGTTTAGTTTGCGGATGAGTGACCTGATAAATGCTCAGTATAGTCAGGATATTAATCAGGTAGTCAACTTTATAGATAAATATGGTGTTAAATACTGGCTTTTAGAGCGTGATGCTTTTCAGCCGGATTATATAACTAAAAAGACTTGGATTCAACAGTATCAACCAGCGGCAAAAGTAGCTATAGCAAAGCTTTTACAAGGAAGTGATATTGTTTTGCCGAAGTTGATCAAATCTTGTACTGTACTGGAAAGTGAGAATTTGTTTTTACTGAAAGCTGAATGTCTCTTGCAACGGATACAACGGATGTAACGGATAATTTATTGGTTACAAACAATTTAGAAGCGCGATTCATGTCAATAGTGGTTCGTATCAATAGTTTTGGGTTGTTCTCTCTTCTTAATTCTTTCTTTGCGCTCTTTGCGTTCTTTGCGGTTCGTTTTTTATACTCCTCAAAACTTTTAAGGCAAACCACTAATTATTTAAAATCAACTATCCGTTACATCCGTTACATCCGTTGCAAGTATTCTCTGTGTCTGTGTGGTAAAAAGAATCACTTCACTGTACAGGCTTTCCGGCCTGTGCCACGGGTATAAAATATCAGGTGTAAATTACAAAGGAATTAATTCGGGGTAATGCTGTAAAATTTGGTCACTAGTAAGTTCATCACCGAACTGCGCGGGAGAGAAGTGAACTTGCGCCGCTTTTAACTTACCTTTGTGATATACACTAATCAAAGCTTTCAAACCTTCTTTTAAAGCTTGGATATTGGATAAGTCGGTTTCCAGTTCCGGAACTTCTCCTTCAAAAGCCGCTGTTAGCATGACTATTACATTAGATGTAGCAGGCGCCGACAAAGGTTGATTTGGATTATTTGGCATCGTAAAATCTGATTCACTAAGGTAACGCTGGGCAGAGTCGGTAAATAACTCGTTGACATAATCGGAAGCTTCACCCTCACTCCAAAAAACATCACCTTCGTTAGCTGCGGATGTCCAATAATCATCGTATTGCAGCAAACTTTCACAAATTCTGGCTAACCCTTCCCCTGTCGTCTCCATGTCACCATCATCATCCAATACATCACGCGCGACACTGTTGAGTACACCTAAAAAGGTGGCAACGTCTGACCCAGATAAATGTATAAACAAGCGACAAACTACATAACGAGTTTTGCCCAACATTCTGTTAAACATAATTACTCCTCATTGCTTACTGTTCTATATAATGAAATCCTTTAATAAAATCAATTACTGTACTTACGGAGAAAGGTATAACTTTTACAGCTTCATCATATTTATCTTCGTAAACAGCATCACTAACGTCTGAACGATTAATTAAACGCTTACCGAAATTAGGATGCTCGTGGACTATCAGATTTTGCGAACTCGAATTTGTCAAAATTATCTGTGTCGGCGCCTGAAAGAAGGAGAGCCGCTCTGTGAGTGCGAGAATATTTTTGACCCTTTTAATTGTATCAGCTTGGGAAACAGCTTCTTCTAACTGTTGATAAAAACTCTGAATACGATGGAATGGAATTGAGGCATCGTTGGATGTATCATCGCTTTTCATCATCTCGACGACTGTAACAAGATTTCGCTGGGTGCTTTTGGCATCCTGAAACGGCAAAATTACAAAGCAAGCTGTAGATAATAATGCCTCATCGCTGTCTAATTGGAAAGTGAAAACTGTCCGGCGCCTACTAATCTCCGTACTGGGTGGTTGTTTGAGCTTGATAAATTCCTGGGCTATTTGGAAGTAAGCACCAGATATAGCGAAGTTCGCTTCGTGGTCGAGTGGTTTATCTACAATAATACGAATAGTTGGCGAAGTCGCGTTGAAAAAATCGCGCGACCCTTCAGGCGTAAAATATTGAATAATCGAAGAGTCCCCTGTGGAACTTAAATCAATCCATTCGCACGTTATTCCGTCTGTTTTTAATCCAAATCTTGCTGTAGCATAAAGTTTTGCGCCTGTCAATGTTGCACCCGTTAAGTCGGCACCTACCCATTCAGCTTTAATCAATTTTGCTTGGGTTAAGTTGGCATGAACCAAGCTAGCTCCCGTCAAATTCGCGTTACTAAGATTAGTACCACTAAGGTTTGCCCCACTCAATTTGGCACCGCTCAAATCTGCCCAACTTAGGTCTGCACCCGTTAAATCTACCCAACGAAGGTTGGCGCCACTGAGATTTGCACCACAAAGATTCGCTTTACTGAGGTTAGCTTGCTTTAATTCGGCATCACGAAGATTGGCGCCACTTAAGTCAGTGCGGGATAAGTCTGTATTAATCAAATTGGCTTGTTCTAAATTAGCCCCGGTTAAAAAACCACCTTTGAGGGTAACATGACTTAAATTTGCTCGATTTAAATTTGCTTGTCGTAATGTCGCTTCGCGTAGGTCAGCATGTTTGAGGTTAGCTTGCACTAGGTCTGTATGGCTAAGATTTGCACGAATTAATTCAGCACGAATTAGCGAAGCTTTACGAAGTATCGCATGGCTGAGGTCAGCGCGAATCATATTTGCCACATTTAAACTAGCACCTTTTAAGTCGGTTCCCATTAAATGGGCGCCGCTGAGTCTTGCAACATTTAACTTGGCATACCTCAAATTAGCAGTATTCAAATTGGCGCCTGATAAATTAACGACACTCAAGTTTGCTTGGCTAAGGTTGACACCATTAAGCTTTGCTCCACTTAAGTTTGCTTCACCAAGATCAATGCCACTAAAATCTCGTACCCCCTTAGCATATTTTTGTAGGAACTCCTCTGCCTTCATTCGCGCTACCCCTGTGCCAGTTTAGTAAATTGAAAAAATGAAGTTCGTGTATATTGGGCGCCAACATAAAGCATATGATTACCGAAGCGGCCTTACTACGAAACAACGCTCGAACAAACGTTTTAATATAATTATGAATATTGGTATTTTGGGACTTGGGCTAATTGGTGGCTCCTTGGGTTTAGATTTACGAGCTTGCGGACATCATGTAATTGGTGTTAGCCAACGCGCTTCAACCATCAAAAAAGCAGTTGCCATCGGCAGTGTTGACGAAGCTTCCGTTGACATCAATGTACTTGGTGCCGCAGAGGTGGTATTTATATGTACGCCTCTTGGACTTATTGTGCCCAGTATTGAGCAGTTGATAACGATATTGCCGCAAACTACTGTTATAACTGATGTCGGTTCAGTAAAAACACCGATAGTTAAAGCAGTATCACCGTTATGGCAAAACTTTGTTGGTGGACATCCAATGGCTGGAACCGCCGAGAGCGGTATTGAGGCAGCTTTGAGAAATTTGTTCGTACACAGACCGTATGTAATAACGCCAACACCCACAACACCTGTATCCGGGGTTGAGTTAGTATCCGAATTAGTAAAACAATTAGATTCTAATATTTACTACTGTGCGCCAGAACAGCATGACCGAGCGGTCAGTTGGATTTCTCATTTACCTGTAATGGTAAGTGCTTCGCTGATAGCGTCTTGTATGAAAGAAACTGATTTACAGGTTTTAGAATTAGCACAAAATCTAGCTTCTTCAGGTTTTAAAGATACAAGTCGTGTTGGTGGTGGTAATCCGGAATTAGGTCTAATGATGGCTAAATATAATCGCGAAGCTTTGTTAAAATCAATGAAGCAGTATCGTCATAACCTTGACGAAATAATTCATTTAATCGAACAAGAAAATTGGGATAATTTAGAGAATATATTAAAATCTACTCAAAAAGGGCGCCCAAATTTTCTATAAAACCAAATATCCGTAGGTTAGGCATCCGCCTGACCGTAAGCAATTAGTAGAGGTTAAAAAATGGTGTTACAAACAGAGAAACGCTATTACACTCCAGAAGAATATTTAGAACTGGAAGAACAAGCCGAGTTTAGGAGTGAATATATTAATGGAGAAATAATACCAATGACCGGAGGTACAACTAATCATAACAAGATAGCTGGTAATTTTTATAAAAAGTTTCCAACAGAAATCAATGGGCAAGATTATGATACATATATTAATGATGTGAGGTTATGGATACCTAGTTATGGTTTATATACCTACCCTGATGTTATTGTTATTAAAGGTAGACCAATATATTACGGAACCGGAACAACAACTATTACCAACCCTTCAATTCTCGTGGAAGTTTTATCAAATTCCACAAAAAGCTATGACCGAACAGATAAATTTAAATACTATCGCTCCATTCCTGAATTCCAAGAGTATATTCTGATTGAGCAGTATAGCTTCTCAATTGAACAGTATACTAAAAAATCTTCACGAGAATGGTTGTTTAAAGAATACGAAGGAGAAGATAGCATTTTAACACTTAATTCTGTATCATTTGAAATAAGCCTCAAAGATATTTACGAGCGAGTTGATTTTGATTTAATCGAAGAGTAATTACGTAGAGACGTGATAAATCACGTCTCAAAACTTGATATATTATTCTTGCGATAATGGAATTTTAATTACAAATGTAGTTCCCTCTCCCGGCGCCGAGAGACATTGTATAGAGCCATTATGCTTCTCGGTGATAATTTGATAGCAAATAGATAAACCCATACCTGTACCTTTACCTACTGGTTTAGTAGTGAAAAAAGGGTCAAATATCTTAGCTTGTATTTCTTTGGGAATACCAACACCATTATCGCTTATACAAATTGTGATATTATTATCGTTTGTAAGTTCAGTTGTAATATAAATTCTTGGCTTATTACTAATTATATTGTCTGGAAACGGATTACTAATTAAAGATTTATCAAAAGCATCTATTGCGTTAGTCAAAATATTCATAAACACCTGATTCAATTGTCCCGCATAACACTCAATCAAAGGTAAATTAGCATATTCCTTAACAACTTCAATCGGAGAACGATTTTTTTGCTTGAGACGATGCTCTAATATCATTAAAGAACTATCAATACCTTCGTGAATATTAACTTTTTTATACTCCGCTTCGTCCATCCGGGAAAAGTTACGTAGAGAAAGAACTATTTTTTTGATGCGGTTTGCCCCAATTTTCATTGAATCAAGTAGTTTGGGCAAATCCTCCATAATAAACTCTAATTCAATAGCTTGTATTTTAGCCAACATTTCATCGTTTGGATTTAAATTCTTTGTTAGATATTCTTGATAAAGCGCGATTAAATTAAATAAATCTTTGATATATACATGCGCTGGTTCAATGTTACTATAAATAAAACTAATCGGATTATTGATCTCGTGTGCAATACCTGCTACTAGCTGACCCAAAGATGACATTTTTTCAGTATGAATGAATTGGCTTTGTGTCCGCTGTATCTCGTTCAGAGCTTGTTCTAAATCTTTTGCTTGCTGTTTAATTTTAAATTGCGTCAGTTTTTGATCTGTAATATCAATAAATATCCCATTATACAGCGAGCGTCTAGGTTTTGATTCGCTTTTACTTACCTGTATCGCTGGTTCAGATTGACCGCAAATCCATTTTACAACACCGGAACGAGTAATAATTCGGAATTCACAAAACCAAGGTGCATTTTGATGTACAGCGGTATTAATAGAAAATATTAATGAAGTAAAATCTTCTGGATGAATCAAAGGTATAATAGGATTGGCGCCTTCTACAAGGTCTGAATCATCTAAATCAAATAGTATTTTAGCTTTGGAACTTAAATAATTAAAGTGCGATTTTCCAGTCATCAAGTCAATCTCATACTGATAAATCGCTCCCGGCACCAAACTGTTAATATTAATCAGACGTTGTGAGCTTTCCCTCAATGCTATTTCAGCTTGTTTACGCTCGCTAATATCCCGCACAACCGTCAATAAATGAGGTTTGCCGTTATAAATACATCGACCCGCTTTTACTTCTACATCAAATGTAGTACCGTCAAAGCGTACATCTACAGCTTGGCAAGTATAATCATTACCATTTTTTACAGACTCTACAAGTTCCTCAAACTTTTGCTGCGAGTCAGTATGAATGTACGCTGTCGATGGCAATTTAATAAACTCCTCGTAAGCATAACCGTGCATCTTACAAGTTGCAGGATTTACTTCTACCAGACTTTTTGTCTCCATATCATAGATAAGTATCCCATCTGTGACAGCTTCAAAAATATTACGGTACTCTAAAGCTTTATGTTGTAATGCCTTTTTCGTTGCCATCTCAACCGTGACATCGCGCGATACTCCCACAGTCATGGCAACTTCTCCATCTGAATTGAAGATAGCTGATTTCGTTGTACTTAGCACACGTACTTTTTGGTCATGTCTTAACGCTCGTTCTTTGGGAATAACTAGAGTTTGTCCGGTCTCAAACACATAAGCATCATCTTGAATATATTTTTGCGTATGCTCTGGCTCACTAAACGGTACATCAGTACAACCTTGTAGTTCTTCAGGTGTGATGCCGTAGAATTCACAAAATGCTTTATTCGCCCATATTATTTGAGAATTGGCGCCTTTGACCAAAACCAAATCACTGATTGCGTCTAATAGTTGGCGATAATAAAAATCATTTTCGCGTAATTTTTCCGTGTTGTCCTGCTTTTCTAGGATTAGTTGCGCTTGCTGTGCCGTGAGTGTTTCTAAGTCGGAAACGCGCGCACTCAAAGTCAGAAGTTCTTGAAGCAGTTCGGAAGACATAATAACACACCCAAAGATTTTTTGCCGTAGAAGCTTATTCCTAGAGTGCCCAAGTTTTAATAAAAATACACATCTGAGGAGTTTTTACACAAATCTTTATAGTGTACGTGTAGGAGGAAGAGAAAAAGTTGTTTCAAATAGTGAAACGAGACGAGGAGCAAGGGTAAATATGACGTATGGTAGAAACGCCAATTTCTATGCTCATTCATACACTCTTAATACCCGTGCAACAAAAACTCCACAACGGGTATCTAGATTGGAAGTACGCTCTCTGAATTATCTTTTACACAATCTCTTACACCAAATGTTAAACAAAGAACCGCGCGACGAATATAATAAAGAGTCTCAGTCTGATATTGTAAATTCTAAAGCTCGTAATTCTAGACCTTGGGGGAGAGCTGCGTTTAATTTATCGCTGGTTTTACTAGGGTCGGGAATGACTTTAGCGGGTGGTTACATAGCTGGCAACCAACAAAAGGACACATCAAGTCTAGTAGCTAGTCCGGCAACAGCTGCATCTGCGGCAATTGGCGAAACAAATTTTGTTACCGGTGTTGTCAATAAAGTTGGACCAGCAGTTGTCAGGATTGATTCTTCACGCACCGTTAAAGCTTCGCTACCTGATGAATTCAACGACCCGTTTTTCCGTCGCTTTTTTGGCGCCCAAGGTAATATACCACAACAGAAGCGAGTTGAGCGCGGTACTGGTTCAGGATTTATTTTAAGTGCAGATGGTCGGATTTTGACGAATGCTCACGTAATTGATGGTGCCGACACAGTAAAGGTAACGCTCAAAGACGGACGTAGTTTCCAAGGTAGGGTTCTTGGTAAAGACGAATTAACTGATGTTGCTGTTGTTAAGATTCAGGCAAGTAATTTACCAACGGTAGCGATTGGAAATTCTGAACAATTACAACCGGGTGAATCAGCTATTGCAATCGGTAATCCCCTCGGTTTAGATAATACTGTAACTACAGGGGTAATTAGCGCTACTGGTCGTAGCAGTAACTTAATTGGCGCCCAAGACAAGCGCGTCAGCTATATTCAAACCGATGCTGCAATTAACCCAGGAAATTCGGGGGGGCCTTTACTCAACTCGAAGGGTGAAGTTATTGGTATGAATACTGCAATTATTCAAGGAGCGCAAGGCTTAGGGTTTGCAATTCCAATCAACACAGCGCAGCGCATCTCAAATCAATTAATTACAACAGGCAAAGTGCAGCATCCTTACTTGGGTATCCAAATGCAGGCCTTAAATCCTGATGTGAAGGAAAATATTAACTCTGACCCCAATAGTGGCTTAAACGTTGACACTGATAAAGGCGTTTTGATTCGTCGCGTAGTTCCCAACTCTCCCGCAGCACAAGCAGGAGTTCGTGCGGGTGATGTTATTCAGCAACTCAACGGTAAACCCGTTGCTGATGCTGATAGTATTCAAAAAGCCGTTGAAGATACTCAAATAGGCGCCGACTTACGTGTGCAAATACGTCGTAACGGTCAGAATATAACTATTTCCGTCCGTCCGGGAGCTTTTCCAACTCAACCACAGCAATAACACACTGTGTAATTACCTACGTATTATTAGGGCTGTTGCCGTGGCATTGATTGCTATCGACAACAGCCCTTATTATTTGAAGAAGTAAGCAAATTAATAGGGTAAATTAACCTGGTAGCATTTTTTGAAGCGTGCTTAACTGAACTCAATTTACCTTTAGGATTTACCAAAATATCCACAACTACAAAGTTGTTTAACGCAATTTTGTGCAAGAATATTACGGGTTAGTCATAATATAATAGTACTAATATTTAATTTAGATACAGTGACAAGCTGATAGCAAGAACGGCGCCTGCGACAGGAACAGCGGTGCCAAACTCTAGTTTGCGCTTTTTGAAAATTTCTATCAAAGCCATCGGAATAATTAGTGGCCAGAGAATAGTGGTAATAAAGCACATGACTAAAGACAAGAAAGTATCTTCGGGAGAAGAACTCGGATGACGTAACGAAAATATTATCCAATTAAATAAAAAGCAGAAAGTTACTAGCAGGTAACTAGCAACAAATATGAATTCAGTTTTGTTCACTGTGGAATCTCCTTAAATCGCCTTGCTTTACACAATTCGGTCAAGTGGTTAGATGCTCAAACTAATCAGTTACAAAGAGATGAGGTTAGCGTTTGAAGCATTTGCGCCGTATAGCACAATATATGCTTACTTATAAAACAAATGGTAATAGGATTCTTTAGACTAAGAAATCAGTACATACACTTATTTTAAAAATACTATAGCTTAACTACTAATTATACTTCTGGTATTTTGGTAACTTTATCAAATTTTTAGCCAAAATTTATAACTAACAACTGTAAATCTTACCTTATGTCTATTTTATGACAGAATAATACTAAATTTACGTTCTGTAAGGCTTTAGAACCTCAAACAGTTTATATTCGCTTCATATTTAGCCTTCCAAATTCAGTATAATTTGTTTAATCTAGACAGAATTTATGAGTAATATTATTTAGTTAATCAATATCCTATTCGTCACAATTTTAACCAAACCGGACGAAAATAAAGGTAAAACTTGTGCTTTGACAGAGTATTATGAATGGTTTTTACTGCATTAAAATAAATTAGTAATTCTTATATGTGTATGTCTTGGTTTTTCTTATCAATTATACAATTTAATGATTATGATAATCATTGTTTTAACAGGCACCTGCTTGCATATATATTTTTATCCGTGTAAAAAAATAATACTACCAAGCAATTAGCTTGATAGTACTATCAAAATTTAGCATAAATTTTTATGTTAAAGAATTATAAAAGCAAGTGAAAAAACCTTATAAAATTCAATAGTAAGTACTGTATAAACTTATTCCTGGGGGTTGTGAGGGAATAAGTAGGCAATAGCAGCCCAACCGGATATAGTTAGTAAACTGACCAGAAATGCAGCTAGAAACATAGTAAACATATCAAGGGTCGCATGGTTAGGGTATGGAAAGTAAGTGCAAGAACTCACTCATTGTGTATTCTTGAGAGAAATGAGCTAACAGAAAAACGAGTGTGTTTACACTATATTTCCAAGCTACCAATCGAATATGACATGGCTATGACTAGTCTGTGTCAATAACTTGTTAATAGGGAAAATGGGGATCGCCGTATAAAAACATTACTATGCTAGAAGCAAAGAAAAGCGAAATGTGCTGCCAATACCTAATTCACTCTCAACTTCAATTTTACCCCCTTGTAATTCAACTAAACGACGGGTGATAGCTAGCCCAATTCCTGTTCCACCTGAGTTACGATTACGTGATTTATCCGCGCGCCAAAAGCGTTCAAACACATGAGATATATCTTGGTCAGAAATTCCTACTCCTGTATCTACGACTGCAATCCAGAGTTCTTTGTCATACCAAACACGTATAGATATTGAGCCAAACTGGGTATAACGAATTGCATTGCCTATTAAGTTTATTAATATTTGTTCGGTGCGGTCAATATCAGCTAGTACAAGTGGTATCTGGGGGGAGCACTCTAATAGTAAAACTGGACCATCATCAAGCAGTTGGTCAGCAAATTTTTGGACTAATGACTCAAGTAATGGATATAAATCGACAGGTTTTATATTTGTAGGCAAATAACCAGCTTCAGCCTTTGAGAGTTCCTGCAAATCGTTAACTAATCTTTCTAGGCGCCTAGTTTCTCTAATCAACTGGTTGTAAACTTGTTGCGAGGATTCGAGATGTCCGTCTGCCAGTTCTTCTAAATATCCACGTACTACAGTCAGCGGAGTTCTAAGTTCATGCGTCATGTCGCCAACCAAGTCACGGCGCCGAACCTCAACATCTTGGATACTTGCTGCCATACGATTAAAACTACTTCCCAAACGGCTAAATTCAGGAATATCCGATAAAGGTAGTCTTGCATCAAACTGTCCAGCAGCAAATTTCTGGGTAATTGACTCCATCTCTTTGAGTTGCTGCATAATTCGTAGTGAAACCCAATAACTTAATCCTCCAGCAGCAGAAGCGCCAACTAGCACCGACCAAAAAGTGCTGCTTCGCCAAGCAGACTCAAAAGAGTGAACTAAATCACTGCGAATATCGTTTAACTCAAATCCTTCGTTCTCTAACCTTTCAAGATGCTCCCCAAAAAAGTGCGGTGATGAAATTCTGCTAATTACAACAGAACTTAGTACACCGACTATCATTACTACAAGGTGCGATAGAAATAGACGTGATGCCAAAGGCAAAGATTTTCGTTTACGCACTATCATTGTTTAATTAAAATTTAATGTTTTAAACGAGTGTGTCTTCAAATTTATACCCAACACCAACAACAGTCTTAATGAAAGTTGGAGTTGCTGGGTCTGGTTCGATTTTCTTTCGCAAGCGTGCGACATGGGTATCTACAACTCGCTCATCCCCAAAGAAGTTATCGCCCCAAAGTTTATCAATCAACTGGCTACGATTCCAAACGCGACCGGGATTACTCAGGAAAGTACTTAAAAGATTAAATTCTAAAGTCGTTAAATCTAACTCTTCGGTTGTTTGCGAATCAAGCAAGCGGCTAGCGGTGCGCTGTTCTGTATCAACAATAAAATGGTTTGTACGGTATCCTTGTAATTGCTTAGTTTGACGCATACTGCGACGCAAAAGTGCCCTCACACGCGCGACAAGTTCTCTGGGACTAAAAGGTTTCGCCATATAATCATCGGCGCCAGTAGATAGACCAATTACACGGTCGATCTCTTCACCTTTTGCGGTCAACATCATTATGTATGGGTCTTTGGCGCCGGGTTTCTGTCGAATACGCGCGCAAACTTCAAGACCATCAAGTCCGGGAAGCATTAAGTCCAGAATAATTAAATCAGGTGGTTGTTCTGTGAACATTCGTAACGCGGTTATGCCATCACGACTGACACGACAAGAAAACCCTTCTTTTTCGAGAGTCAATTGGATTAACTGAGCAATTTCAGCTTCGTCCTCAACGATTAAAATATCCATTCTTTGTTTAAGGCAAGGAAAACAACGCAGCGTCCAGAATTGCTAGCCATTGTAATCCAAAAACACAAAATAGTCGCGTACAAACAGTAGTTTGTGTTTTTACTTTGAAGATTATGTAGTTTTGTTGCAAGAATTTAAAGAATTTAAGTTTTTTCGTGTGGTTTATAGAAAGTAGCGGTTAGCTTTGTATAAAGAAAATTTTCCTTGACTTTGTTTCCACTTTAATAAAGCAATAAAACCATGAACTACTGTCCTTGCTGTTCCGACCGTCTTCTGCGACACATCCGAAAAACTGAAGTTTACTGGTTTTGTAGCAACTGCCGTCAAGTGATGCCTGTACTAATTTGGAAAAAACATGCGGCATCACTCGAAACTGCCAAAAGCATAAGTACTAACTAACGCGACGCAAAGCAGCACAAGAATGTAATTTAATCAACTTCACTTTCTAAAACAGCTTTAGCATTCAGAAGTTGTTGACGGTGTTCATTGCTAGGAGTTGGATACTGTAAGTCAAGTTGTTTAAGTTTGTTAGAAATAATCTCGGCGACAGCGAGACGTGCAAACCACTTATGATTACTTGGGATAATGTACCAAGGCGCCCACTCTGTACTAGTATGGTTGAATGCGTCTTCATAAGCTTCCATATAATCATCCCAATGTACACGTTCCTCGACATCGCTCATTGAGAACTTCCAATTTTTTTCAGGCAGTTCAATTCGTCGCAAAAACCGCTTTTTTTGTTCAGACTTTGAGATATTGAGGAAAAATTTCAGAATAACAGTACCATTGTTTGTCAAGTACTTTTCATAATTATTAATATCCTCAAACCGCTGCTTCCATATTTTTTTGCCATGTGGTGAATGAGGCAAACGCTCGTTTTGCAACATAGAAGAATGAACACGAACGATTAACACTTCTTCATAATACGAACGATTAAAAATACCAATTCGACCACGTTCGGGTAGAGCTTTAGTACTACGCCATAAAAAATCATGGTCTAATTCTTCTGTACTTGGAGACTTAAAGCTGTAAACTTGACATCCTTGAGGATTAATTCCTGACATCACATGTTTTATCGTGCTATCCTTCCCTGCTGCGTCCATCGCTTGGAATATAATCAATAAAGCATATTTATCATGAGCATAGAGAACATCTTGGTATTTTCCCATCCGCTCAATACCTGCTCGTAGTTTTTCCGCAGCATCAGCTTTATCAACGTAACTACCAGTGTATTTAGGGTCATAGTCTTTAAAATAAAATTTGGCACCTGGTTTAACAATAAAATTATCGTGTTTCATGTTATACCTTCCATTGGGTCTGGTCTACATATGCCTAGTTCTTGTAACTTGATTCTTACATCATCCCACTCGGCGCCGCAGTAATAGTACCTTTTATCGAGAATGTCGGCGATATAATAACCTTGCTTACCACCATTGATACGAAACAACTCAATAGCAATCTTTTTAGCCGAAGTGCCAAAAGCTGCAAGCAGCGCTTCGTGAGATAACCAAGGTGCATTAAATATAGCGGTTATTAGTCACATGAGGTACAAATTTAAATAGTAAATTTCTTGTGGAGCGGGCATCCTTGCCCGCCCTTATGTACTTCATTAGAATAGGAAGCGCTATAAGTTTAAAAATGGTTTACCCTTAGTAAATGTAGAGACGCGATATATCGCGTCTCTACAACGTGGGATTTTTTATTCATTTTGCATTTACCAATTATATAAATTTATATAGCTATTAAATGCTAGCGTAGACAAAATTATTATCTTTATCTATAGTTATAGCGATTTGATGGCCTGCGAATAAATCGCTGTCATTGTAGTAAAATGTAATTTCACCGTTTAGATAAAATACCAAACAGTCTAAGACTATTAGTTCTTTGAAAACTTCAGATGAAACTGGTTCTTCATCTTCTTCTAACCAAGAATTATTTTTAAGTTTTAAAAGCTGCTCAACAGCGTATTGTTTTGTAATTTTAATATAGTGTGTTAAATAAGAAATAACATCTCCTGCTTTCTTTAAGGACTCTTCAGTTGAACTTTCATCGTCTAACTCAAGAATAAGCTGAATAGATACTTCCCCTAAAATAATTTCTCCTTCATAGCAATCAAATTCAGTATCATAAGACAAATTACCAAGAACTGGGTTGTTAATTTGAAAATTACTCATTGATTTAAAAAATAATTTTATTGGCTATTTTTTTGCTGTTTTACTTTTTCCTAAATTATTTTTTAACTTCTTCAATTTCAGCCTGAGATGTTGGAAATGGGAATAGTTCTTGCGATGCCTCATATCATGTCCGGGAACATAACCAACCATAATAAAATCAATTGTAGAGACGCGATTGTAGAGACGTGATTGTAGAGACGCGATTAATCGCGTCTCTACGTAACGTGGTAATTATGGGTAATCAACCGGACATGATATCACTTGTAAAATGGTCAACAAAGGCATAAAATGCGGCTTGGTCATCTTGATGACTGATTAAGTAAGCTCTAAGTTCTTTTTTGGTCATGCTGTCAAAGTCAGGTTTCATTATAAAATCTCCAGTGACCCACAAGAATGGTTGGTTATGTTTAGATTGCATTAGCTACTTTTGTATATTTAGTAGCTAAATCTGCTGGCGCCATCAATTCGTAGGGTTCAAATGGTTGGTGAATCCACGGATTGTCTGCTAAATAGTCAACGTAATAATCTGGTTGAATTACTGAGCAGGCTTTATACCAAAGTACGGCGGTACGAATATCTTCGATTTGAGTTTTGCTATATTGTTGAAGCCAAGGAACAGTTTCTTTGAGGGTAACGCCGGAATCAACTAAATCATCAACTAGTAGAATCCGCGAACCAAGGGTATCAGTTGTCATTGCTATATGCTGCGAAAAGACTAAGTTACCCCTTTCTTGCTTGCCCACGCCGCTGTAAGATGATGTAGCGAAAATTGCTAGTGGCTTGTCGTAGATACGTGAGAGGATATCTCCAACTCGCAGTCCTCCGCGCGCTAGACAAATAATTTGGTTGAATTCCCACCCAGACTGATATATCGAAACTGCGAGTTGTTCGATTTTTTGGTGATAATCTGACCAAGAAACGTAAAGGTCTGGCATAAACAACCTGTTAAGAGCTAATAATACTTAATTGCGAGCTTTGACTATCTTATTATGAGTGCGAAGATTTATGAAGGATTCTGATTTGGATAATACAAGGAGCAACGCTAGCGAAAAACTGAATTTTAGTACTAAGCTGGCTTATGGTGCCGGAGATTTGGGTCCCGCGATTACTGCGAATATCTCGGTTTTTTTCTTACTGGTTTTTTTTACTAACGTCGCGGGTATCCCAGCAGGGATGGCTGGTAGTATTTTAATGATAGGGAAAATCTGGGATGCTATAAATGACCCGTTTGTTGGATACTTAACGGATAAGACCAAATCAAGACGTTGGGGGCGCCGTTTACCTTGGTTGCTTTATGGCGCCATTCCGTTTGGAATATTTTTCTTTCTACAATGGATAGTACCACAATTTGGTAGCGGTCAAAATAATACTTGGGGTTTGTTTTGGTATTACGTGGCAATAGGAATCCTTTCGCAGGTGTTTTACACAGTCGTGAATTTGCCGTACACCGCGATGACACCCGAACTAACCCAAGACTACGACGAACGTACAGGGTTAAATAGTTTTCGATTTACATTTTCGATTGGCGGTAGTATTTTCTCACTAATATTGGCAAAAATCATTTTTGGCGCCATTCCAGACCGTCAGCAGCAGTATATTATCTTGGCTGCGATATGTGGAGTAATTTCTGTCGCGTCTTTATATTGGTGTGTGTTTGGAACGCGCAAACGAGTTTTGGCTTTTGAAGCAAAGCGCATTCAAACCGAAGAACACTCAACAATTCCAATTAAAGAACAACTTAAAATCGTTTTTAGCAATATTCCTTTTTTATATGTAATTGGTATATATCTTTTTTCTTGGCTTGCAGTACAAATTACCGCTAGCGTTATTCCCTATTTTGTTGTTAACTGTATGGGTTTGAAAGACTCTGATGTACCAACGGTAATGATAGGGGTACAGGGTACAGCTTTATTGATGTTGTTCGTTTGGGGTGCTTTGAGTAAGCGTGTAGGTAAAAAAATCGTTTACTTTGCGGGAATGTCTTTGTGGATATTAGCAGCAGCAGGATTATATTTTTTAAAGCCTGGTCAAATTGGGTTAATGTACGTTCTAGCTGTAATGGCAGGGTTTGGTGTTTCCACAGCATATCTAATTCCCTGGTCAATGATACCTGATGTGATTGAACTCGATGAACTGCAAACAGGACAGCGACGCGAGGGAATTTTCTACGGTTTTATGGTGCTACTGCAAAAATTTGGTTTAGCATTAGGTTTATTTATTGTTGGTTTGTCGCTTGAAGCGTCTGGTTTTCAACAAGTAACTGCTGGAAGCGGCGCCTTACCTATTCAACCAGAGTCAGCATTACAAGCTATACGCATTGCGGTTGGTCCCATACCATTGATTGCATTGATTTTAGGTTTAGTTTTAACTTACTTCTACCCCATCACGCGCGAAATGCACGCCGAAATGTTATTGAAGTTAAAACAACGGCAAGAAACAAAAGAGAATTAAAATATGCCAAACCCCGAATATTGGGAGCATAAGTACCAAGAACAAAATACCCGTTGGGATATTGGACAAGCGGCGCCGCCATTTGTTAGTTTGCTATCGGAAGCAGAGGCACCTACACCAGGACGTATTGCAGTACTAGGATGCGGTCGTGGGTATGACGCAGTGCTATTTGCTAAACATGGTTTTGAAGTTATTGGTTTTGACTTTGCGACTTCTGCAATTACAGAAGCTACCGAACTCGCGCGCGTCACAAATTGTGACATTAAGTTTTTACAGCGCGATATTTTTGATTTACCTGCCGAATTTGCAAATTACTTTGACTATATCCTTGAACATACCTGTTTTTGTGCCATTGATATAGAAATGCGCCAAAACTATGTACAAGTTGCCAGTTCCATACTTAAATTACATGGTCGGTTAATAGGGTTATTTTTTACACATACTCGTTCAGGTAGCCCTCCATATGGCGCCACGAAGAGAGGAAATTAACTCATACTTCCAAGCTAATTTTAAGATAAATTCTCTAACTCCAGTCGCAAACTCAGTACCATCGCGTCAAGGAGAGGAGCATTTAGGACTGTTTAAGCTATTCAAGCAATAGCGCACGCACTTAGTGAGGTTATCTCTCTATAGGAGGCGCAAAAACACACCTTTTCTAAAATGAAACAAATTGCAATAATACTTAATATTCTAGAATATTAGAATATTAAGTAACAAGTAGCAAAAGCGCTGTAAACAATAGATGGCTACTCCCAGTTTAGATGAATTATCCGCCCAGCTAGAAAGTTCTAGTCTGCGCGACCGCATGGTTGCCCTTGCAAATTTGCGCGATGTTGAGCCAGAGGAAGCAGTACCCCTAATTAAGAAGGTGTTGAACGATGAATCGCTGCAAATCCGAGCGATGGCAGTTTTTGCCCTTGGTATCAAGCAAACTGCTGAATCGTATCCGATTTTGGTCAATATAATTGAAAATGACCCTGATTATAGTATTCGTGCTGATGCAGCTGGCGCCTTGGGGTACTTAGAAGACAAACGCGCGTTTGAAGTTTTAGTGCGGGTTTTTTATGAGGAAACGAATTGGTTAGTAAGATTTAGTGCAGCCGTATCACTGGGAAATTTGAAAGACCCGCGCGCGCGAGAAGCATTAATAAGTGCGCTTGATGGTCCAGAAGTAGTGCTACAACAAGCGGCAATAGCTGCTCTTGGTGAAATAAAAGATGTGACATCAGTAGACCATATTCTTCGCTTTGCCCAAGCAGAAGATTGGTTAGTACGTCAGCGACTTGCAGAAGCTTTAGGAAATTTGCCAAGTCCAAAAAGTGTTTCAGCGTTGAAATATCTTGAGAAAGATAGTCATTACCATGTTTCTGAATCTGCGAGAATTTCGCTCAAAAGGTTAGAAGAATCAGGTTATCAAGTTTAGTAAAATATCGTTGTAATGTTCGCAGGGTTTCACTTAAATAGAGTGTGATAAACAATGAATATTCAAGACTTTTTTGAGTTAAGCGTTGGAAAATGGTTTGCCCATCGTACCGTTCAAGATTTAGCAGCTAACAAAGCAAACGAAGCTAAATCAGAGATTGTTGTAGAAAAATTACCAGCTACTCATCCAGATGTCGTCAAACTTTGCGAAGATTTTCAAGTTAAATCAAATTCCTCTGTTGTTGCAGCAAAGGTTAATTGGAACGACACAACTAAATTAAATCAAAAAAATGTCGGTTCAACAGTACTAGTTCTAGTTCCTAGTAACAATCCTGATGAGGGTCAGCTTTTACGTCAGATAAGCAATGAGAACAAACCATTACAAGGTCACTATAAACTAGGTGAAGACGAAGCGCTATTATTAACCGTCGAATCTGAGACAGCTTCCTACGAAGAACGTCTATGGTTTGCCAGCGATAATTTAAGGATGCGCGTAAACGTAGTTAAACAAGCTGGTAGTGTAAATACTACTTCTTTGACTACCGAGATACGTATGGGTGTCCCCCCTGTAAAAGCTCCTGAAACAGCCACTTCCGCATCAAGTTAACAAAGTATATTGTAATCCCCCCAACCCCCCGCCTGGAAGGGGGGCTAAAAATAGTTTTATTTCCCTTTAAAAATAGTCTTATTCCCCCCTTCCACGCGGCTACGGTGTACACACATCTCAAAAAAATCCCGAATTTATAATCCTCTCACCCTATAAGGGTAAAGGAGATTTATGTGTACACGGTAGCTTATTAAGGGGGGGGATTCATAAGGAACTCAATATTTTTACTTTTACCTTAAACCTTGCTGTCGCAATAAATCATCTGCCCAAATTTCATCAACATCTGATAGTTCAGGTACTGGCTTTTGTGTATAATCTATCGCCATATCTAAACCGGCTCGGTCATAAACTTCTTGTATTATTGTTTGTAAATCTAATAATGGTTCGGTATCACCTTGACGCAGTGGTAAGTAAAAAGCTGGTATTGGTTCAGTTATTCCAAAAGGGTATAATTCAGCTTTCGGACGGTAATCACTACGACTTACCAAAATGCGGTAGCTACTGTTAATAAATTGACCTAATATAGGCATAGGTTTTCCACCTCGTAGCAAGTCAATTTCAACAAGGTGAGTCTCACTGCTTAGTACTTTTTGGCGTTTGCTTTCATAAGCTTTTCTTCCATCACCCGCGCGTTTATTCTTAGGAGAGAGAATTTCTATAGTTGTAACAACCTCACCTGTTCCAACTTCTCGTACTTCTAAGTATCCTTCTCTTTCTTCCTCTGGTATTGGAATTGTTACAGTTACAGGTTTTGCTGGAGGTGAGACAACTGCAACAGTCGAGGCACCTTGATTGTTAGAATCAGTTGTAGAACGTCCCACCGACACATCCGGTACTCCAACTAAAACTGTTTCTTCTCCAACCGTTTGATAAACCCGCTTTTCTATAGCTACGCGATATTTAGGACGTAGCTGGGGTACTAAGCTATAAGCAATGAGTGTAATTAACCCGTGATGGACTTCTGCCCAGAGGTCGGGGTTTTCGAGGTATGGATTCATTCCAGGGAATGGAGAAAGCATAGTTATAGTACTCTCATGAAAATTAAGCGTTCAACTGGCGCCACTTAAAACAATCTTAGCAATTCCCTTAATTCCTAAAGAATATTACATAGAACTTAAAGCCCTAAAAGACGTGCGAAGACATTGGGTAACGGTAAAACGATTAAAACTAATAGCGCAATTGAGGCAATACCTAAAATATCGCGTTGATTGTTAAGTTCAGTGACATCATTTAACGCTGGTTCATCAATCAAGGGCATAAATAGTAATATTACTGCCCATAGGAAAAATCCTGGCTGCACCAACGAAAGTAATAGAAGTAAAAAGCGTGCGATTTGACCGATAATAATAGCATTGCGCTGTCCAAATACTGCGTGGACAATATGACCACCATCAAGCTGACCTACTGGCATTAAATTTAACGCTGTCACTACTAAACCCAATAACCCAGCAAATGCAACTGGATGTAAGTCTATAGCTGTCTTAGCTGTTAATTGACTACCCAAAACTAATTTTGATATCAGCGCTAAAAGTATCGAATACTTAGGATTGAGAGCATCTGAATTTAGTAATCCAGCTCCAGCTTTTTCTGTTATCGGAATAACTTGTGAATGTGCTAATCCCCAAGCTAATACAGGCAAAGTCGCAATAAACCCAGCAATCGGACCAGCGATACTGATATCAAATAATGCTTTGCGGTTGGGAACTGGACTTCGCATCTGAATAAAGGCGCCGAAAGTTCCCAAGAAAAGCGGCATTGGAATAAAATATGGAAGCGTTGCGCGAATTTTATAACGTTTTGCCGTAATGTAATGACCGAGTTCGTGGATACCTAAAATCGTTAATAATGCTAAAGCGTAAGG
Source organism: Calothrix sp. CBUCES-K 9914 (assembly GCF_059640475.1). Classification (NCBI taxonomy): domain Bacteria; kingdom Bacillati; phylum Cyanobacteriota; class Cyanophyceae; order Nostocales; family Calotrichaceae; genus Calothrix; species Calothrix sp. CBUCES-K 9914. The sequence continues at coordinate 36,792 of NZ_JBXXZH010000025.1, read as the reverse complement.
CAAACCTTGTTGTAATACACCTAAATTTTCTCGCAATTGTTGCGCTTCGACTCCAGCAATTCTTGTTCCAACTAAAGTTGTTGTCATTAGCGTTGCAAAAAGTAATCCCAACGCTAACCCAGGTCGCGTTAATTTCTCGGAACTACTCTGATATTTAGCTAACTGAGTATTAGGGACTAGTACAAATATTGGTTTACCGTTAAAACCTTCTTGAAGCATTACTAAAAAACGGTCGCCAAATTGAGCTTCGACGTTTTCTTTGATTTGTTGATAAGCTGCTGTTGCGTCTGCGCGTAACTGACCTTTACAAATCACTGCTTGCGGTCGATACTCGATATCTTGAAGGTAATATAGCGACCAAGGAAAACAGTTTCTTAATTGAGTTTCTTCGTCTGGTTGAATTGGACGCACTGGTGCTGGTTCTACGGTACGATTAATAACCAATTGCTCATGACGGTCAGTTGGTTCGGTTTGAGGTGCTTGATTTGGACGGCGCCCCAACTGAAATAATACCCAGTATAAAATAGGGCTTATTACCAAAGGACCAATCATTAATGCCCTAGGTGGTTGGACTTTTATACCATATATAGCCGACCATGCCGTCCAGATTAATGCTGGCGCCATCAATACAAGCCATAATAGCCAAACGGGTGTTTTAGTAATATTAGCCACACTCCGCTGCACCATCAGATAAGTAATTATTCCTAATAAAAGGAGAAACCAAAATGTCATTTTATTTTATGTATGTTGAATCTGTATAACCTGTAGTTTGAACGACTGACGCATTGCAAATGGCACAAATCACAAGTTATGCAACATTTGTGTATATTTCCCATCACATATGGCTGGACTCGATAATTTAAGGAAAATTACCGCGCTCATGCGTGCCATCCAACACTCCTCAACACCAGCTTTTCCTATGTCCCTAATAAATCAAGACAAAAGCCAAACAGTTAAGCAACCACGGGTTGTAATCGATACCATTTATGCCTTCGCACCGAATCGGGACACTTTGGGAGGAACCGCTTATCTCATTGTAAGAAATGAAGGCAACATCTTAATCGATTGTCCAGCGTGGGATGATACAAACCAGAATTTTATCAAAGCACACGGTGGGGTACGTTGGCTATTTATCACTCACCGCACAGCTATTGGTAAAACTGCCGCACTCAAACTTGCTTTAGATTGCGAGGTCATAATTCAAGAACAAGAAGCTTATCTATTACCTGAATTAAAATTAACTACTTTTAGTCAAGAATTAAATATTGAGTTAAATCTTGAGTCAAACCTCGATTCAACAACAGTTCAGTTGATTTGGACACCTGGACATTCCCCTGGTTCCTCTTGTCTCTACTATAGCGATTTTGGAGGAATATTATTCTCTGGGCGCCATATACTCCCAGATGCGGATGGTAAACCGATGCCATTACGAACCGCTAAAACCTTTCATTGGAATCGACAACTCAAAAGCTTAAAATTGCTATTAGACCGTTTTTCCCCTGATACTCTACAATACATCTGCCCTGGTGCAAATACTGGCTTTCTTCGAGGCAAGCGAATTATCGATAATGCCTTTCAGTATAGTGCTGAGTGGAAAGTGCTGAGTGCTGAGTTAATTAGAACTTAGGAGTTAGGAGTTAGGAATTAGGAGTTCTGAATCCTGAGTGACAGACTCAGCACTCAGCACTCAGCACTCAGCACTCAGCACTCAGCACTCAGCACTCAGCACTTAGCACTCAGCACTCAGCACTCAGCACTCAGCACTTAGCACTCTCAAACTGCTCCCACAACAACTTTCTCTTTCGTAATCAGTTCGAGTGCTGCTTGATACTGAGCATCTGATGTTGTTGCTACTTGCGCGCGTGTTAATGGTTCAGAAGCAACTTCCTTGTCAGGTTTTATACCAAGTTTATTGATGTCGTGATGTAATGGTGTTTCATATTTAGCAATTGTGACAGCTAACCCAGAACCATCGGAAAGTTCAAATAGTGACTGAATTAAACCTTTACCAAAGGTTCTTTCACCTACTAGTATTGCTCGACCGTTGTCTTGCAAGGCGCCTGCAAGAATTTCACTGGCGCTAGCTGTACCCTGATTGACTAAAATTACTAATGGGTCATTGGTCAAAGCCGAGCCAAGTGCTTCAAAACTGCCTTGGATGCCTTGACGATTGACTGTGTAAACAATAGTACCATTATCTAGCCAAAGACGAGCTATCTCAACTCCTGCTTGCAGCAAACCACCAGGATTATTTCGCAAATCGAGAATGTAGGAAGAGGCGCCTTTTTTCTCTAAATTAGAAATGGCGTGTGCTACTTCCATTGGAGCATTGGCATTGAATTGAGTTAAGCGCAAATAGCCTACAGATTTTCCTTGCTCTGTAGGACGTAATTCGGCAATGACTGGATTTAGTTCAATACGTGAGCGTGTTAATTGTATTTCGCGCGGTGTACTGCCGTCACGCTCGATAACTAGTGTTACAATAGTTCCATTCGGCCCTCGCATCCGTGCTGCTGCCTCATCAAGAGTAAGTTTTTCGGTAGAAATACCCTCGATAGTCACTATTCGGTCACGCGGTTGGATACCAGCTTTTTCAGCCGGTGAACCAGCTATTGGCGCCACGACTTCTAATTTACCCGTTTCAACTGAGAGTGCAATTTGTAAACCCACTCCTGTTAACTCACCAGAAGTATTGACCTGCAAGCTGCGATACTGCTCAGGGTCTAAAAAACGAGTGAAAGGGTCTTCCAGACTATTGAGCATTGTTTGAATTGCTCCGTATGTCGCTTGCTGGTCTTGAAGCGGTTTTTGTAGAATTTTTTGCCGTACTGATGCCCAATTTTGGTGATTAAACGTGTCATCAATATAGGTACGATTGACTATTCGCCAAACTTCAGATACAAGCTTCTGTTCTGAGGTCAATGCTACTGCACTCTCACTCAAACTAAAACAACCAACTACCAACGCCAGGAGCAGCGATAATCCAACCCGAAAGATTCTATGAAGCATTTTGAGCATTGTCAATTAAAATTTAACCAAAATTGCGAAATTAAGTGAGTGGGCGCCGATTTGATGAAATATATCTCTCGACTATGTTACTTTTTTTATAGAAGCGGTGCATTTTTTTCATCAAGTGGGCGACCAATTGATGGGTGTCATCGCTCTTCATAAAGGCTAAAATTTACTTTGTGTCTATCATCCCTTAAGATTAGGTGCAAGGTACGTCATATATACGAACAATCTGTGAAGAGTGTTAAGTTTATTAAAGAGTCTTATCACTCAATAAGGCAAGCAAAACAAGCAAACCTCTATAAGCTAACATCCCATACAGTTCTGTTTGGGGTACTTATCAACCGCGTATCGATTCTTAGGAACTAGAGATTGTATGGCTAACGTTTACGACTGGTTTGAGGAGCGCTTGGAGATTCAAGCAATTGCTGAAGACGTAACCAGCAAGTATGTACCTCCTCACGTCAATATTTTTTACTGTCTGGGTGGTATCACCTTGACATGTTTCCTCATTCAGTTTGCGACTGGGTTCGCGATGACTTTCTACTATAGACCAACCGTTACCGAAGCTTATGCTTCCGTACAACACATCATGAATGATGTAAGCTTCGGTTGGTTAATTCGCTCCATTCACCGCTGGTCTGCCAGCATGATGGTGCTGATGATGATTCTCCATACGTTCCGAGTTTACCTAACTGGTGGCTTTAAAAAGCCTCGCGAATTAACTTGGGTAAGTGGTGTTATTTTAGCGGTAATCACTGTTTCTTTTGGTGTAACTGGTTACTCGCTGCCTTGGGACCAAGTAGGTTACTGGGCTGTAAAAATCGTTAGCGGTGTACCTGAAGCTATCCCTGTAGTTGGTGTTTTAATCGCTGACTTACTTCGTGGTGGCGCCAGCGTCGGACAAGCAACATTGACTCGTTACTACAGCGCGCATACCTTCGTATTACCCTGGTTAATTGCCGTATTCATGCTGTTTCACTTCTTGATGATTCGCAAGCAAGGCATTTCTGGTCCGCTGTAATTGTTAGTATTTTCTAAATTTAAGCAGGAGAAGAGCTAAAAAATGGGAACCCAAAAGAAACCTGACTTGAGCGACCCTCAACTAAGAGCCAAACTGGCGAAAGGCATGGGTCATAACTACTACGGTGAACCCGCATGGCCTAATGACCTACTATATATTTTCCCAGTAGTAATCATGGGTTCGTTCGCTTGTATCGTAGCACTCTCAGTTCTTGACCCAGCAATGACTGGCGAACCAGCAAATCCTTTTGCCACACCTTTGGAAATTTTACCAGAGTGGTACTTGTACCCTGTATTCCAAATTTTACGCACAGTTCCTAATAAACTTATCGGCGTATTTTTGATGGCTTCTGTACCTCTGGGACTTATCCTCGTTCCTTTCATCGAAAACGTCAACAAATTCCAAAACCCATTCCGTCGTCCAGTTGCTACCGCAGTATTCTTGTTTGGTACTTTGGTAACAATATGGCTCGGTATTGGCGCCACCTTCCCAATTGACAAGTCTTTGACCTTGGGATTGTTCTAAGCCAGTAACCATGTAATGGTTCTAATGGTTTGAGTAATCCTCTGACGCCTGTAAGTTTCAACGAAGGAAGTGGTATTATTGTGCCACGCTTGTTGAAACTTTAACGGGCGTCAAATTTTCACTATTAGAATTTATGCTTGGAAAGTTTGACGTTAGTTTTAATGATTTAGTATAAAATTTTGACATCGTAACAGTAAGCTAATTATAAAATAACTTATCCCCCTAAGTGTTTAAGTCAAGGTCAATGCTAGGCATGGTGCAGCAAGACCATCTGACGGTGCAGAGCGAACTAAAGCTTCTAAACCAAGTGCAACAATGGTTTGAACAATTCTGTCTAAAGTACCTGTTGCCAGGAGGCTGGTCTGAAAGCCAACTTTACCGTCTTAATCTTGCGTTGGCAGAAGGTTTTACCAACGCCGTTCGTCATGCTCACCACGCTTTACCACCAGAGACAACTATTGATATTGACGTTTCATTATTTTTTGACAGACTCGAAATTAGAATATGGGACCGTGGCAAACCTTTTAACCCCGATGCGATTAGAGAACCAGAACCTGGTACTCTCCAAGTTGGAGGATACGGTTGGTTTTTACTCAGACGCTTGGCTGACCGCGTTGTTTATGAGCGCACACTAGACAGCCGAAATTGCCTGCTCATCGTTAAGTACGCTTTTCAAAGTCAGTAACGTTTTTGTCCACATCTTTAGAAGCTGGGTTATTATGTTGTGTATAAAATTTAATCTTTAATTACGTAAACGCCGCATGTCTAATTGCGGTTTTTTTTTGTTATGATTTGAAAAATTATATGTAATTTAATTAAAAAGTATACGTAATTTAAATGTTTATCAGGGGAAATACTTAAATAAAAGATGTGTGCTATCTATCAGAAAAACAAATCCCTTATATACAAACGCTTAGAACCAAATGCTAAGAACAGGTTATAGAAAAGTAAACGATTTAGCTACTGAAACCGAAGCAGTCAGTCACGTATTCGTGTTTTTGGAAATTTTTGCCCGTGAAGGTGGTATTCAGTCTTACGTTAAAGACGTATTTCGATCTTACCTAACACTTGGAAAAGTTCACAGTGCGTCCGTATTTTTGTTGCGGGATGCTCCTAATAGTAACAATGAGTTTGAATCTCCAAATTTACAGTTTCATTACTTCAAAACTAATTTTCCTCAACTTGGAAGAATAAAAATAGCTTTCTCATTGTTTATATATTTACTATTACATCGACCAAAGCACGTTTTTTGTGGACATGTTAATCTTGCGACTTTAGTCGGGACATTATGTCAATTTTTTGACATTCCATACACTGTCATGACACATGGTAAAGAGGTTTGGGAACCTTTACCAAAACTTATAGTCAGAAACTTACAAAAAGCTAGCTCGATTTGGACGGTTAGCCATTATACTCGTGACCAAATTGTTAACGGCGCCAATCAACTAGACGCTTCAAAAATTAAAATACTACCTTGTGCAGTAAACGTTGATTATTTTACGCCGGGAGCAAAATCAGCGGCATTGTTAGAACGTTATGGTTTGTATGAAGCTAAGGTTTTGATGACTGTGGCAAGATTATGGTCGGGTGATGCGTATAAAGGAGTAGATATAACAATTCAAGCTTTACCTCAAATTGCGCGCTCATTTCCTTCTGTAAAATATTTGGTGATTGGTCGAGGTGACGACCAACCAAGATTAGCTCAGTTAGCAGCAGATTGTGGTGTTAGCGACCGTGTTGTTTTTGCCGGTTTTGTCCCAAATGAAGAACTAGTAGAGCATTATCGCTTGGCTGATGCCTATGTAATGCCATCACAAGAAGGATTTGGGATTGTTTACTTAGAAGCTCTTGCTTGTGGAGTACCAGTTTTAGCAGGTGATGCCGATGGTTCTGCTGACCCGTTAATGAATGGTAAACTTGGGTGGCGAGTTCCACATCGTAACATTGAGGCAGTTGCTAGTTCGTGTATTGAAATACTGACAGGCGATGATCGACGATGTGATGGTCAGTGGTTGCGCTCGACTGTTGTATCGCACTTTGGTTTTGATGCTTTTAGCGCGCGATTGAAAAAACAGTTTTGATGCTCAGTTTCAAAATCGCTATCCTAGGAAGGAGAGCAAAAGAAAATTTGGAAAAAATTTGGAAGAAATTTTAAAAATGAGCTTTAAGTCTTCCCAGTATCAATTATCCAGTCTTCGTCCAGTACTTACCCTTGTGGCAATCGCTTGGTTACTAGGGTCACTAGGTTTGGGGTGGTTAGTAAATTCAGTCTTAATTATCGTCGGACTGTTACTCGTGGCGCCAATAATTGCTTTCTTTGGGTTCCAGTGGTGGCTAAAACGAAGCCTAATAGCAGATAAATGCCCAGTATGTCAATTTGAATTTACGGGATTAAATAATACGCAGTTACAATGTCCAAACTGCGGAGAAGCTTTATCTGTAGAAAGCGGACATTTTCACCGGATTACACCATCTGGCACTATCGACGTAACCGCCGTTGAAGTACCAACAACGAAATTACTCGAAGAATAGCTGATATTTGCCTGATATCTAGTATATAAGTATTTTTAATGATTAAGAATTGCCAGAATATAGCCAATTGTCAAGAACGTTATTTCTTCTGTTGCGAAATCGAAAGCGTATAGTTATACTGTGCCTGAGATAATTCGCCTACATACAGCGAGTAACTTCCAGCTTGCCAAAAGCCTGTAATTTCTGGCTTCTTACCAGAGTAATTATCGGCTAATACGCAAAATCGACCACCTGGTCCATCAATTAGCAACGTTGGTTGTCCAGAACCTTCAACTGTTAACCGTAAGTACGGTAATGGTTCTGTTACCTGTATAACCTGGTTTGGCGTGGGTGCAATATTACCGCAGTTGTCTTTATTTGGACCTCCCGATTTACCTGTTAAGGTTAGTGGGTCGGGTTTAAAATTAGGGCTTATTTTTACTTGCTGCGCCATTGCTTCTGTTGCACTGGCTATAGATAAACTTATAGCCAAAGCTGACAGAACAAGTCTAAATAGTAAATTAATTTTCATTTTAATAATTTCGCCGACGGTGCGAAGGCGATATTTTTAGTTATAAAGCTAATATCATCGACGAAGTGCAACTATTTTTAGTTCCAATCGTCCCTCGTAAACATTAGTTATATGTTGAGAAATATTAAGTTCTAACTTGAGAGAGTGTTAACTATTAAGCAGCGTTTCATTTTTAGAGGCGCCCGAAACCGAAGTTAAAATTTCAGAACAAAGGAAATCCGCATGACAACCCCAATTGTGAGGAGAGGGACGAAACAACCAAAGCCAACAAATTCCAGCCCAAAGCCCAATTCAATGTCATTGACTCATCGGCGCGCTTTCGCTTGGATAGCAGAAGTTGGTTTGATAGTGGTAAGTGGAATAGTGCCATATGCAATAGGAGCTTTTGCGAATGGGAGGAGTGAATTTAGTAGAGTACCACTCAACCCTGTAGTTTCCACTTTGGAGCGCGAAATATCACGTCCTTTAGCATTGCCAGTAAATTACGCTAATCGCAATGTTTCATTACCAACAAATATATTGTGGACAATTGCTGCTATTGCACCTCTAACACTATCGTGTTGGCAGTTATATTTGCTGGGAAAAACAGGTAGTACAATTCCCAAACGTAGGTTCGGAGTACGTGTTGTTTCAGAACTTGGAACATCACCGGGTATACCAGCAGTTTTAGTCCGCTCGGTAGTTGGACGGTGGGGTGTGCCAATGTCAGTTGCTTATATATTATGGCGTTATAGCCCTGCGTTTCCAAATTTAGTAATTCTTACAGGTTTAGCAGCACTTGCCCTAATTGGCGAAGCAACAAAATTTACACCCCTTCGTAATCGTCGCGCGTTCCACGACCAAATTGCAGGTACTTATACAATCGACGCGAATAAATCCTTTGTTTCACCTAGAGCGAATCAACCTTCAAGGGAACAGTGGAATGAATCTGATGAAGAGGCAGCAATTGCTTCAGTAGTAATGTCTCCTGATATCCGACAGTCTGGATTATGGCGCCGGATGCAGCAAAACCCCAGCATAACCCTTTTTTGCATCGCGCTTTTGAGTATGACTGCTGTACTCGGAACATTAGTAGGTACTCAAATATATATTCAGGGACAGGAAAATAACAGAACTACAGAGGAAAATAATCGCAAACAGTTTACAGAATTAGAGAAGCGTTTAAAAGCCAGTTCTAATGCATCAGTCGAAGAGCGACAAAGTACTATTCGGGCGATAGGTACTTTAAATTACTCGCAATCAACGCAGTTTCTCGTAGATTTGTTGGGAGAAGAAACGAATCCAGTTCTGCTCAATTCGATTCAGCAAGCTTTAGTTAATGTTGGTTCTGACGCAATTCCTGACCTGAAGCGCAAAAACCAATTGCTTGCAAGTGAACTTGATTTAGCAGGTAGTTCTGCTAGCGAGCAAACTGTACGGCAGCAAAAGTTGCAAGTCAACCAGCAAGCAATTAACAAAATTTTAGGCGCCTATGGGGGTCAATTACTCAATGTTGATTTGAGTCGTTCTCGGTTATCGCAAACAGTTTCTAGTCCAACTGCTTTCTTCAATTTGGTACTTGACAAAGTTGATTTGTGGGGCATCAACTTTAAAGGCGCCAATCTCAACCAAGCTAGTTTTAAAGGTAGTCGTTTTCGGGGTCCAGGTGCGGATGGTCGCTGGGATACTTATGATGATTGGGTTGCTGATTTGCGACAAACATCAATGAAGCAAGCAAACTTTAGTGAAGCTAACCTAAGTCGAGTGTTACTAAACAAAAGTGACTTAAGTGGCGCCACTCTCAACAAAGCTAATTTATCAGGAGCGCGGTTGTTGAGTGCAAACCTTAGTAGCGCTCAACTAGTAGGTGCTGATTTACGTGGTGCAATCCTTGAAAATGCCAGTCTTACAGGTGCTGATATTGGTGAAGCAAAATTAAACGAAGCTGAAATGCTTGGCGCCCAATTAGGCAGGTCAATTGCAATTGGCGCCCAGTTATCTTATGCAAACCTCACTAAAACCAACTGGCAAGCAGCAGATTTATCAGGTGCTTATTTAGACCATGCTAACCTCAGCAATGCGAATTTAAGCGCAACTCGGTTAACAAATGTGATATTACGCTCCGCGAACTTAGAAAATGCCAGCTTACGGAATGCCGATTTGAGTTTAGCAGATTTACAAGGTGCTAACGTTGCAGGCGCCGATTTCCAAGGAGCTATTTTATCAGGTAGTGGTACTGACCCATCCGAACAATTTGTGCAAAAGCCCCAAATTGGAGTTCAGTCAGCACTAATAAAAGGTGTTGATTTTACCTCTGCAAAAAACTTAGATCCCAAGCAATTAGCTTACATTTGCACTCAAGGCGGCATTCATCCACGATGCCCGTAGTGTATAAATAAGGAAAGGGGAAAGGAAAAAGGTAATAAAAATAACCCTTAACCCTTTTCCCTAATTCAAAATTATGTGGGGAGAAGGGCAATGAGGCATTTTGAGTACTTGAAAGGGCTTTTATTCGCTGGTTCTATACTAGGATTGACACAGTTGGCACAGCCAGCAGAAGCACAAGTAGCGTATGGAAGTTATGTTGGTGTCGGGCCTGCTGTTGGTCTTTCTGATGGGGTGCAAGTTGGAGGTGTTCTTGCTGCACGCTACAAGCTTTTGGAAACACCTATTTCGTTCCGCGCGCAAGCTTTGATAGGTCAAAGTACTGCTGTTGTTCCCACAGTATCTTATGATATTCCTTTAAACTGGCAAACTGACGCTTATATTGGCGCTGGTTTAGTACTTGCTGGTGGCAATGATCCTTCTCCTGTTGGTAATAAAATTAGCTTTGCTTTACAACCTGGAGTTGATTATATGGTTCCTAACAGTAACACCGTAATTTTCGGTAATGCGATTATTGCATTTGATGCTTATCGTGATGGTGGTGGTACTGCTCTCTCATTACAAGGTGGTGTTGGTTTACGATTTTAATTAATAATTTAATACGGGTTATAATATTACACCTGTTGTTGTAGAGACGTTACATGTAACGTCTCTACATTAATGTTTCTACACATACACGATTGTGTTTTGAATTATGGTTGTACTAATTAATCATTATTTTTTGATAGCTGGGAGTGTGGAAGAATGGGCGACAGTTTTTACATATTTGGGTTTAACTATATTTGTGATCAGCGCCATATTTGTAGCTGGCAAGAAATAAGATTATAGCCGTTTATGAATAAGATAAATTATCTTGTTAAAGTAGTACTACTACAGATAGAGCCGAATTAGGCTGAAATCCCTTAAAATACCGTAATTATAGGCGGTAAGCATTACTTATGACAGAGGTCAAGCCAGTTAGTCCCAATAACCTCTCCTCTTTTGAAGGTGAAATGGTGACACTAGTGCAAAATATGGATTGGTCTACAACAGCGCTAGGTTCTAAGGAAAACTGGTCACAGAGTTTGCAAACTGCTGTAAATATTTGTTTGTATTCGCGGTTCCCAATGGTGATTTGGTGGGGACGAGAACTTGTTTTAATTTACAATGACGCTTGGCGCCCAATTCTTGGTCCCATCAAACACCCAAAAGCATTGGGACGACCAGGATATGAAATGTGGCAAGAAAATTGGGATATTATTGGAGCGCAGCTTAATAGTGTATTAAATACAGGACAAGCTACGTGGTCGGATGACTTGTACTTGCCAATCAATAGATATGGTTATATAGAAGAAGCTTATTTTACCTACTCTTATAGTCCAATTATGATTGAGACGGGAGAAGTAGGAGGTGTATTTACTGCTGTAACAGAGACTACAGAGCGTGTAATTGGTGAGCGGCATTTACGGACATTGCGTGAACTTTCAGCAAACACATCCAAAGCAAAGAGTGTTGAAGAAGCTTGCAACTTGACTATTAGTACGTTGTCTAATAATCCTCACGATGTGAGTTTTGCTTTATTATATTTAGTAAAAGCAAATAAAGCGCGTTTGGTAGGTAAAGTTGGCATTGACACAGCAACAAACTCGTGTCCACAAGAAGTAAACTTAACACAAGAGAACGATGTTTGGAATTTAGCCCAGGTTTTTCACACAGGACAAACAATAGTTATCTCGGAACTGGCGCCACTCTTTGATACGCTGCCAAATAGTATTTGGGGTATACCGTCAGAGTCTTGTGCTGTAATGCCAATAGTTCAATCAGGGCAACAGCAGCTAGCTGGATTTTTAGTAATGGGGATTAGTCCTCAACGTGGTTATGATGATGTTTACCAAAGATTTTTTGAATTAGTTGCTGGTAATGTTGCAACTGCAATTGCCAATGCAGACGCATACGAAGCAGAACGTCGTCGCGCAGAAGCTTTAGCAGAACTTGACAAAGCCAAAACAACTTTCTTTAGTAACGTTAGCCATGAATTACGAACTCCGTTAACGTTAATACTATCTCCATTAGAAGATACTTTACTAGAAGATACCTTACTTACACCGCAACAGCGTCAAACACTAGAGTTAGTTCACCGTAACGGTCTACGCTTGCTCAAACTCGTTAATACCCTGCTTGATTTTTCGCGCATCGAAGCTGGACGTATACAAGCTGTTTATGAACCGACAGATTTAGCAGCGCTAACAGCGGAACTAGCAAGTGTATTTCGTTCTGCTATCGAAAAAGCAGGATTACGATTAATAGTAAGTTGTCCACAAAGCCAAACGGCGTATGTAGACCGTCAAATGTGGGAAAAAATTGTCCTTAACTTGATTTCTAATGCTTTCAAATTTACTTTTACAGGAGAAATAGAAGTCGCGTTGCATTTGGTGGATGATTATTTTGAGCTAAAAGTGCGTGATACTGGTATTGGTATACAATCGACAGAGTTAGCCCATTTATTTGAACGATTTTATCGGGTAGAAGGAGCTAAAGGACGTTCACTAGAAGGTTCTGGAATTGGACTATCACTGGTGCAAGAGTTAGTAAAACTGCACGGTGGACATATACATGTAGAAAGTGTTGTAGATGTAGGTACTAGTTTTACCGTTTTAATCAAGAGAGGATGTGACCATCTTCCTAGCGACCGTATTACCGCAACTCGCAGTCAAACCTCAACAGCTATAGGCGCCGCATCGTATGTTGAAGAAGCATTACGTTGGTTACCTCAACAAGTAGAAAGTGCTGAGTTAAAAGTGCTGAGTAATCAATCAGAATTTGGTAGAGACGTAATTAATGAAATTTGTACAGACGTGATTAATCACATCTCTACACTCAGAACTCAGCACTCAGCACTCAGCACTGATTATCCTCGTATTCTTCTGGCAGACGATAATTCAGATATGCGTGATTATGTCAAGCGTCTGCTGAGTGAAAATTTTGAAGTTGAGGCAGTAGGAGATGGAATTACGGCTTTAGCTGCTGTTAAAAATCAACTTCCAGACTTGGTATTAACAGATGTAATGATGCCGGGACTTGATGGTTTTGGATTATTGCAAGAACTGCGTGCAAATCCTGATACTAAAGATATTCCCATAATTATGTTGAGTGCGCGTGCGGGTGAGGAGTCGCGCGTTGAAGGGATTGTAGCAGGAGCGGATGATTATTTAATTAAACCTTTTTCGGCTCGTGAACTTTTGGCACGGGTAACAGCAACATTAAATTTAGCAAGGTTACGCAAACAATCATTAGAACGTGAGCAAGTGTTACGTCAGGAAGTTGAGACAATTAATAAACGTTTAATTCAACTTCTAGAAAGTATGACTGATGCATACGTTGCATTGGATAAAGATTGGCGAATTATTTATCAAAATGCAGCAGCAGAGAGAATTAATGGTAAACCTAGAAGGGAAGTTCTTGGTAAAACTCATTGGGAGGAATGGCCTGCTTCGATTGGTAGTAATGTAGAGTATCAATATCGTCGGGCAATGGAACAACAAGTTCCAGTTCATTTTGAACATCGTTATTATCAAAAGCCTGTTTATGATTTGTGGTTTGAAATTCATGCTTATCCAATGTCTGATGGACTTAACATTTTCTACCGAGATATTACAGAGCGTAAGAACGCGGAAAAAGCATTACTTGAAGGAAAAGAACGTTTAGAATTTGCGCTTGATGTTGCTTGTTTAGGAGAATGGAATTTAGACCTTGTTAACAACACAGCAGAGCGTTCGTTGCGTCACGACCAAATATTTGGTTATGAGTCGTTGCTGCCAGAATGGACTTATAAAATATTTCTAGAACATGTACTGCCCGAAGACCGTGCGTCTGTTGATATCAAATACAAAACCGCGCTTTCATCGGGTGATTTTTGGGACTTTGAGTGTCGAATTCGTCGTTTAGATGGAGCTATTCGTTGGATTTGGGCAAGGGGAAAGATTTGGCGCGATGCTACTACAAAAAAACCTTTACGAGTGATAGGTACAGTAGGGGATATAACCGAACGTAAAGAAGCAGAAGCTGAACTTGAACGCTTATTACAACAAGAGCAAGCCGCGCGCGAATCAGCAGAAACAGCGAACCGAATCAAAGATGAATTTCTAGCAGTATTATCGCACGAATTACGCTCTCCCCTCAATCCTATACTTGGTTGGGCAAAATTATTACAAACTCGTACATTTGACGAAACAGCTTTAAAAAATGCGCTTTCAACAATTGAGCGCAACGCTAAGTTACAAGCACAACTTATCGAAGACTTACTTGATGTTTCACGGATTTTACGAGGTAAAATTAGCCTGAATATGGTTAGTGTTAGCTTAATACCTACTATTGAGGCAGCACTTGAAACCGTGCATTTAGCAGCAGAAGCGAAAAATATCCAAATTCAAACTCAGTTTAACTCAATTGGACAGGTGCTAGGTGATGCTGGGCGTTTACAACAAATTATTTGGAACCTTTTATCAAATGCCGTTAAATTCACACCCCCTACTGGACATATTAAAATTTGTTTGGAATGTGTAAATAAACAAGCTCAAATTTCAGTGAGCGATAATGGTAAAGGTATTAGCGCGGACTTTTTACCTTATGTATTTGAACACTTCCGTCAAGAAGATAGTGCTACAACCCGAAAATTTGGTGGTTTAGGTTTGGGTTTAGCAATTGTTCGATATTTAGTTGAATTGCATGGTGGAACAGTTAAAGCTGAAAGTCCAGGTTATGGACTTGGCGCCACTTTTACAGTTAGACTACCCTTGATACAAGAGTTGGCGCAAACCCAAGAAGCAAATACAAACTCACTAGATGCGTCTTTAGATACTCTACCTCTTAATAATATAAATATACTAATTGTGGATGACGATGTAGACAATCTCGAATTTTTCAGGTTTATCTTAGAAGAGTCTGGAGCTAGAGTTACAACAGTGGCATCAGGTGGCGAAGCTTTACAAGTATTATTAAAATTTCAGCCTAGTCTTATACTAAGCGATATTGGCATGGCAGAAATGGATGGGTACATGTTTATACAACAAGTACGGACTTGGGAAAAACAGGAAAATATACAGCAAGTACCAGCAATTGCATTAACAGCTTATGCGGGTGAAACAAATAAGCAGCAAGCGTTAGCAGCAGGTTTTCAACATCACATTGCCAAACCTGTAGACCCAGAGGAATTACTCGAAGCTGTTTGTAAATTACTGGCAACGGATGATAAACATAGTAGGGTGCGTGAAGGCTATTAAAATTTGAAAATGAAGCGCAGTACTGGTAGCCTTCACGCACCTTACTTTTATTTGTAACCAATAATTTATCGATTAGATTTGTGTTCTATTGATTAAGCAAACAGGTAGTACGATTTTTGGTGATTATTCAACCTGGCGCCACTGGTACTACTGGTTAAGCAAACAGTTCCATCATTCAAACTAATAGTTGCAATACATTTCACCTCTTAGAAAACGACGACTACTTGGTTGCGGGTGGTCAGATTCCCGACAACTTTTACGAAGTCGGGAATCTTAAACACCTATGATGTCCGACTGCTAGGTATATCCTAGTTGCTTGCGTAATTCTAGGGAAACAAGCTTTAATGGTACGTCGTCACATTGGTGAGTAATTACCCAGACATTTATCAGGTATTACATCATACCCTTTATTTAGTGGCAATCTCGCATCTCCCTAGATGCTGTTGTTTAAACTACGGGGGTTTCAATGAAAACGTGCTGTAGCTTGTATCAATAATTATGAATAATTTGTATAAGATACTTTTATTAAACTCTATGTTTGTATTAATTTATACATGTATTTTTGGATGCTCGACAAATTCCAACTCCACTGATTCTAACTTTACTAAGAATCCACAATTGCTCAAACCTGTGAGAGTTGAACCACATGGTGGCTTTTTTGCTTGTAAGGTATATTCCAAAGATTCCAAAGATAAAGATACTGCTTCAAATTCTTATTATTACTTCCCAGCTAATACAGAATCCAAGCTCGTAGACCAAGACTACGCTCAGATTATCAAGTCAAATAACGATAAAAAAGCAATTGACTACTTTTCTTTAGATCAAAATAAAAACTACGAAAAAATCGCAGTCAAAGCATGTGAAGGTTTGCCTACGTCTTTAGAGCAACACCGTACCGAGCTTATTTATCTGAAAGATAATCAAGAGTATCAAGTTACGGGTTGGATGATTAAGAAATCTGATGGTGCGTGGAGTTTTATCAATCCCCTTCAGCAATAAGAAACCGGGTTTCCTAAAAAACCCGATTTCTTTTAAACAAGATTCGCAAAACAGGCGCCCCAATTTGTATCTAAACTTATGTATTGCTTAACCAAGCAATCATTCCGTGTCCCGTTAATACTTCTACTGCTACCAACAAGATAAAACCAATCATCGCCATACGACCGTTCATTTTTTCCGCATACTTGGTAAAGTCAAACTCTGGAGTTTCATCGACATCGACTTTTGGCTCAATTGCACGACTATTAAGCCGCGCGCGCTCGTTCATACTGAAACCTTTTCCTGTCATTTGACCCTCCTTTCACGTTTGTAAATATTTGTTAAGCTTTGTAAACAATTATTGCAATAGTTTGACAAAACTAGGAAGTGTTGTAACCCGTATAAAAATGTAGAAGAAACCCATAAACAGAGAAATATAGTAGAGACGTGTAAACCTGAGGTTTTCCCGTAGGGATTAATCACAATCTCTACTCAGCACTCAGCACTCAGCACTCAGCACTCAGCACTCAGCACTCAGCACTCAGCACTAAATTACGCGGTCATAGAATGTTCAAACTCATTAAGTTGTGCGGCAGCAGTTTCATCGGTGATACCGTATATTTGGGAAAGCTGACCTGTGGAAAGAAGTACATCATGCACTTCTTTGTTTGAGATTTCATGAAGTTCGCGTTCTTGAACTAACGCAATAGCTGCGGCAATACCGACACCTTGCCCAACTCCACAGTTAAACTCAACTACTCGACCTGCGGAGCAAGCGTAACCTTCAAATCCTGAACAGGAACTGACTACAGCTAAGTTAGGAATGTATTTTAGTAATGCGTGTTGAATGCCGATGTTGAATAATGGAGGTGATAGGAAAGCGAGATTCCCAAAACCTCTATTTATCGCGCGTTCACCAAAACCATCGATACCACCACGTACATCAAAGTGATAGCCAAAAGTGCCTACAGCTTCGTTCGTTGGAACACCACCCGCTAGCATTTCGGCGCCTGTAAGTGGTTGAATAACATCAGTGATATTACCTACGTGACTAATATATAATTCTTTGGCAGGTTTGACTTCACTGGCGCCAAGCAACTGAAACCATCTAGTAATAAACAAAATTTCATCGAGCATTTTTCGTGTTGGTTGTGCTTTTGCGCGCGCTCTGATTTCAGCTTCGTCAGCAGTGACAGCAAATAACAAAGCATTCCATGACATTCTTACTCGTGACAGCAAGGCAACATTACCGTTGTCAAAAATTCCGGGACTAGCGTTGATGTCAAGCTTCGTACCGCGAAACGCATGATAGGCAATTGATAAAGCTTTACTGCGAATATCTATATAATCTTTACCTACAGCCATCGTTTTGAGATAGCCTTTTTTATCAACAAGGTCTGCTCTCAACTGGGAAGCGTAGTTGACATCTCCTCCCGCAGCAAGATTTATCAAATCCTGTGCTTCTTTGTCTTGAGGATTTGTAAAACGTTGCAGGTATTGATATTCAATGTTTTGCAGTCGCTCAACGCTCAAACCTTGGGTTTCAAACACCAGGGACACAGCAAGTTCAGAATCTGGTAAACCAATAGTTTCAAATCCTTTGAATTTTCTTACATCCGCAGCTTGAGCTAATTCTGCATTTACAGTGCTGTCGATAAAATGCTTGGCAAAGTAAGTTTCATCCCTCGTCAATTTAATTCCAAGTATCTTTTGTCCCTGTTTAACAACCGATTTAATTTCAACACTGCTTAAAATATCAGTATGTATCTCGCGCAGCATCTCGCGCAATACCCAGTCTGTTTTACTTGGGTCGAGTGCTACTTGCTCTACCCCCGCGCGACCTAAAAGTTCTTTATAAATAGCAGCAGGGTCACCAAATATATCTAGCTTCCGCTCTTGTCGAATTGTATTGGGAACCGAAGAACGTTCTAGATATGCTAAACCAGAGCGAACTAGATGTCCACCAATCCCTAATTTTGAATTACCTTTAGACAGCAAAAGCGAGCGTGGATAGCTATTAGTCCGACGATAATATTCTCGTGCAGCACAGACAAGCGTTAATATCCCTGGAACTTCATCACCAAAACAAATAATGTCGTAATTCCGATTCCCTGACGGCGCAGATGCCTCTACTCCATACATACGTCATTCCCCTATTATACTTATACCCTCTGTACATAATTAACAACGTGTTATGTATCTTTCAGGCAAAAATGGGTATCCTTATAGGGTGATTTTTTACGGCTAATTTTAATTTGTACTTAGAAAATATTTCCTTGACGTATTAACCATTACTTTAGGTATAAATGCTGTGTCCTCTGCACTGTATTGCTCGGCGCCTAAATATCTCTATAGCATTGTAAAAAACTAGTGTAAATTATTACTGAGAATAGTAAAATTATTAATTTATATTTTCACAAATCTTAACTAAATATTTAGATTGTGGAACTAAGTATGTACATTGTGGAACGGGCATCCTTGCCCGTTTGATAGATTTATACCACAATAACATGAGATGCAGATAGCCCCGAAGTTAAACAGGCTTTAAAAGCTTATCAAGAACGGGCGCCGATTTATTGTACAGGTGATTTAATTAAGGAAAACGGCACCTTCATTTTAAAAAATCCTCGAAATTTTACCTTGGATAAGCTGTGAAATATTATATTAACTTTACAACTGTTGACTTCGATAGCGAAGCCAACCTACTCTTCAATTGCTTTGATTCTTCCAGATTTTACTGCTGCTACTAGTGCTTGATGGTCAGATTCGGTTTGGTCGGCATAAGCAACAGCAAAGTTTGCAAGAGCTATATCAAAAACGTCACTTTTACCGAGATAGCCTGTTATGATTTTACTATTGCCTGAGCGCGCGTGAGCAAGTGCTAGTGCCCACCCGCATAAATTAGCGTAACCAATTAATTCCAAAGCAGATAAATCTTCAATATCAACACCAATTTTCATATCCCGTAGCTGTCGAACGTAAAAATCATGACCAGATTCGCTACGTGTCCAACCAAGAAACATATCGCTTGCTGCTTGCATTATACGTTGACCTGTAACGACACGTTCACCCTGATTTTTATAAATGCTTTGCTGTGCATATGGTTCTAATACAGAAGGACGAGCTTCTTTCATTTGTAAAAATAATGGTTCGTTATCTTCGGTCATTAAAAGAGCGATAACGCAGCGTGTACCAACACTTCCAACTCCTACAACTTTTATGGCAATATCAATTAATTGGTAGCGGTCAAATAGAACATGTAAATCGTCGCGCAAGGAGGAACGGTATTGCTGAAAAACCGATTGAATTTCCTGTTCTAATAAATCATGTGGCGCCAAGTGGTACATTAGTGGTGGGTTATCAACGATGCGCCATTGATGATTAACCATTTCGGTAAACTTGGGCAATGCTCCCGTGGAAGTGCGCGTAAATGCTTTTTGTACATATTTCTCAACTCGTTGTTTATGCTTCGGATGTTGAGCAAATTCCTTTAGTATATCGGCATCAATACGTGAATACCACACCTCTAAGGCGCCCATAGTCGCATATTTATCCGTATGTTCTCGGTATGAACGACCTACAGTGCGTGCTGCTTCCAAACAGTGGATTGCAGAAACATTAATATGACGACCAGCGACTACAAAGCTTGTTGCTAAACGTTTAATATCCCACTCCCAGGTGCCTGGTAAAGTTTCGTCAAAGTCATTTAAATCAAAAACCAAATTGCGTTCGGGTGTTGCGTATCCACCAAAGTTAAGCAGGTGACAATCTCCGCATGTTTGTACATTTATACCAGTAGTCGGAGTTGTTGCCAAATCTGTCGCCATGACAACTGCGGCGCCTCTAAGGAAAGTAAACGGAGACTTAAGCATCCGTCCATACCGAATGGGTATTAAATTTTCTAATCGCCCTTCGTTAGATTTTTCTAACAAAGTTATTGGGTCGGGACGATTTTTTGCTGGCGCCGTGAAAGCTGGGGTTGCATGAGATGAGCGAGGAACAGATGCACGTAATGCTTTACCTACCGCGCGTTGATCTGTGGATGATTGGTTTGAGGACATTTGTACGCTCGTAGAATGAGAATAGTTACTTTTTTATTTTTACGGGCTTTTACAATCTTTATAAAAGATTCGGGGGAAGTACGAGTAGCTATGGCTTGTTTCCATAGCTAGCATTATAAGTAACAAAGTTTAAAATAAGGTATAAAAGATGGTATTTACCAAGTTGTTAAGAATAGCTTTAGCTTTGCTCATTATTAATATTTGCTCGTCTTTTTCATACTCAGCACCTGCAGAAGCAAAACAACCTGAAGATAAGTTTGATCTGTGGCACCGATAATTTTCCAAGAATCTGTATTTATCTTATTTATAGAGTGAGTGAAATACTACAAGGGATAGAATTCGATCCCCCCAACCCCCCTTGATAAGGGGCTATAAACTACCTTTTTCTCCCCTTAATAAGCTACGGTGTACACACAAGTCTCTAAAAGTTACTTTTCTTCTCTTTCTTTGCGCCTTTGCGTGCTTTGCGGTTCGTAAAAAAATAACCGCAAAGTACGCGAAGTACGCGAAGGGAAGGAATATAAGAATGATAAAAAGATGTGTACATGGTAGCCTTAATAAGGGGGGCTATAAACTTAATTTTTCCATACCAATATTCTACATCATTAAAATTGGTGGTACAAAGAATTACATGTAGGTTAGCGTCACGCTGACTATAGCACAGGCGAGACGCCTATGCTACAACTGTAATCGAATTATGCGGCTAAAACGTTCTCGAAATTGTCCAAGCTGGCAATATCTTGTTGTGCATCGGGTTGACCGTAGATTTTTGATAGTTTCCCTGTGTTAGCTAAGACATCACGCACTTCTTTGTTTGAAATTTGGTTAAGGTTACGGTTGCTAACTAACGCTAGTGCTGCTGCAATACCGATACCTTGTCCAACTGCACAATTAAATTCTACAATTCTTCCTGCGGAGGATGCGTAACCTTCAAATCCTGATGCTGGACTAATAACTGCTATGTTTGGTACAGTTTTTAGTATTGCGTGTTGAATGCCGACGTTGAATAGTGGTGGGTCTAATTTTACTTCACCTAAGCCTTTTGCTGATGCACGGGCGCCTAATCCTTCAATGCCTCCACGGATATCAAAGTGGTAGCCAAATGTTCCTAGTGCTTCGGATGCTGGTACACCACCTTTGAGCATTTCGGCGCCTGTTAGTGGGTCAACAGCACCTTCAACGTTACCTGCATGACGGATGTATAATTCTGGTGCTGGTGTAACGGCAGTGGCGCCGATACTCTTAAACCATTGAATTAGTAACTGCATCTCTTTGAGCATTTCTGGTGTGGCTTTGGCATCACCGCGCGCTAAAGCTTCAGCTTGGTCGGCGTTGACATCAAATAATAAAGCGTTCCAAGACATTCTACCGTCAGGGAAAACGGCAATGTTTGCTTTGTCTAACACAGCGCTGCTTTGCTCTAATGATAAGGCAGTACCTCGGAATGCATGGTAGGCAATTGAAAGTGCAAAGCTACGAACATCTATATAATCGCTACCTGCATACATCGCAATTTTACTGAGGTCGTCTTTATTGTTTATAAATGGCTCTTGCAATTGGGAGAAGCGTCTGCGGTCTCTACCTGCTGCCGTATGTATCCATCTTTGTGCTTCAATATCATTAACATCAGCAAGACGCTCCATAAACTGCATTTCTACATTTTTCAGTGCTTGCACACTCAAACTTTGAGTTTCAAAAGTCAGTGTCACCGAAAGTTCCGAGTTCGGTAAACCAAATGTTTCAAACCCTTTGAGCTTACTTACACCAGCTGCAACAGCTAGTTCAGCGTTAACTGTAGAGTCAATAAAATTTTTTGCTGCATAGGTTTCACCATTAGTAAGACGAATACTTGTGATACTTTGTCCTTGTTTAGTAACCGACGCAATATCAGCATTGCTAAGAATATCCGCTTTAACTTCGCTTAACATTTGCCGTAGAACAGCGTCAGCTTTTTTGGGGTCAAGCGCGACCTGAACTACACCAGTACGTCTTAAAAATTCTTTATATATATCTGACTCATCACCATATACAGCCAAACCATACTGACTGCGAATATTAGCAGGTACAACCGAGCGGTCTAAGTAGGACAAACCACCACGAACCAAATGACCACCGATACCGAGTTGGGAATTACCTTTGAACAACAATAGCGAGCGTGGATATTTATTAGTGCGACGAAAATGTTCGCGCGCTGCACAAACCAAAGCCAGAATACCTGGGACTTCATCACCGAAAGCAATTATGTCATATATGCGAGTTGGAGTATTAGTATTTGGCATAGGTATTTCTCAATTGTATTGTTATTTAATATTCTAAAAAAATAAACAACAGAAATCAGTGCAATTCCGGATGACGATTTTATTAAGTGCTGAGTGCTGAGTGTTGAGTGTAAATTCCTAACTCCTAACTTTACTCAGCACTCAGCACTTTCTACTCAGTACTCTTTTGATATGGCGCCTGAAAAACTGTCATCATGCATCCGTAGTCATAGCTGTTTTTTTGGTATTAATTTTAATAGCCAGAGTACTAAAAGCAACTGCTATGACTCACTTCGGTATCATCTGTTTAGAAGCAACCGGACATTTGAACACTGTATTCCCCATTGGACGTGAAATAAAGCGACGCGGCCATACTGTGACTATTTTTAGCACTCTTGGAGCAAAAGCAAGGGCTGTTGAATTAGGATTTAATTTTCGAGGTATTGGTGAAAAAGAGTACTTAGGAAAAGCGTTTAAATCTGACACTCCTACAAAACAGCGGGAATTGCTGCGTTGTGCGATACTTTTGCTCAGATGGCGCAAAAGACACAAATCGGATTGCGTGATACTCCCCAGGCTATCAAAGAAGCTGGCGCCGAAGTGCTTTTAGTAGACTTGTCTGTTTTTGAAGGTGGGACTGTTGCTGATATTCTCAACCTGCCATTTGCGACAATATGTTGTTTATTACCATTTTATCAACACGAAACCGTTCCCCCCATCGCTACAACTTGGCAATATAACCCTGCATGGTGGGCGCCTGTCCGTAACAATACAGCGTATAGTCTATTTAATCGTATTTCTAAGCCTGTTTGGGAAGTGATATCTAAATATAGAAAAAAATATAACTTACCAGCTATATCAAACACAAACGATTTATTCTCAAACAAAGCTATTATTACTCGACATTTTCCCGAATTTGAGTTTCCTCACTCTTACCTACCACCGCATTTCTACTTTACAGGGCCATTTCACGAACCAGAAGGACGGCAAAAAGTTGATTTTCCATTTGAGAAGCTAAACGGAAAACCTTTGGTTTATGCTTCAATGGGGACGTTGCAAAATCGTTCTAAATATACTTTTCACTGTATCGCTGAAGCTTGTGCCACATTAGATGTACAGCTTGTAATTTCTTTGGGTGGAGGTTTAAACCCAGAAGCATGACCGAACTTACCTGGTCAACCAATAGTAGTAAAATATGCACCTCAATTAGAATTACTGCAAAAAGCAGCTTTGAATATAACTCACGCAGGACTTAATACAACCTTAGAATCACTTAGCTATGGTGTGCCAATGATTGCTATTCCTATTACTGACGACCAGCCTGGAGTTGCCGCACGAATTGCATGGACAGGCGCCGGAGAGTTAATCAATTTCTCACAACTTACGGCGCCTAAATTGCGAGAAACAATCAAGCAAGTACTAATACAACCGCAGTATAAAAAACGTGCATTAGAATTACAGCAAGCAATTAACCGTACAGGAGGAATTAGTTATGCAGTTGATATTATCGAACAACTACAAACAAAGACATTAGTAAAATCTTTAAAGTAATTTGTTAACCATTAGTTATCAAAATTTCTCATAAACATCTTCTTCCCAATACACAATCGCTGTGAATGCGCGAGTCATAAGTGGCGCCATTTGTTTTATTGACCCTTATCAGGCACCGCGCATCAAGGGTATGAAAGATTCATACTTAGACGTAAAAGCGATTATCACAGGAAATAAAACCGTTATGATTGAGATGCAGGTTTTAAATGTGTTGGGTTTCGAGAAGCGGGTGCTATATAATGCAGCCAAAGCCTTTTCAATTCAGCTTAGACTTGGCGAGGACTATACACTATTGAATCCAGTGATAGCCTTGACTATTACTGATTTTGACATGTTTGAAGGAAATAATAAAGTTACATCTCGCTACCGATTAAAAGAAAAAGAAGATTTAACCGACTATAGTGATGATATTGAACTAGTATTTGTCGAGTTACCCAAATTCAACAAACAACTTTCCGAATTAGAAACGTTATCAGATAAATGGCTGTACTTCCTGAAAGCAGCAAACACACTCACCTCTGTTCCACCTACTATGGAAGAAGTTCCAGAAATAAATCATGCGTTTGAAGTTGCAAGGGAAAGTAAATTAACCAGAAAGGAGCTAGATGTGCTAGAAAAACGAGAAATGTTTCTCCACGACAGCAAAAATGCAATTTTAAAAGCACAACAGGACGGTGAAGCTAAGGGTCGAAAACAAGGTAGAGAAGAAGGAGCACTCATAAAAGCACTTGCTATTGCGCGTTCGCTGCTTGGTGTTTTAGATGTACAAACAATCAGCCAGACTACGGGGTTAAGTGTAGCAGAAGTTGAAAAATTACAAAAATAAACATTATAAATAACAACTACGAAACGTTTCTTAGCTAACTTTGCAGTCGCTTACCATAACCGATTTTTTGGACTTTACAAAAAATATATTGCGCTTTTGTAGTCTGCTATACTATTATATAATTAATCATTCTCAAAAAATTTAAAACTGGTAGAAAATTATTGTGGGATGGGCATCCTTGCCCGTCTCTTTTTGACTGCCCCTACTATTTATATGTCAATTGTATAAACATTAAGTCTAAATTCATTTCTTGCCATATCACAGGAATTTCTTCAAAAATTATTCTCTGAAAGCCAGTTTGATCAATTAGGTCATAAATGATATTTAATCTACAAAATTTTTTTTCTACAGCTAGTAAGATACTTCCTCCAGTAGCTAATCTTGAATCTACCTCTGACAAGAATTTTTGCAATGATTGATAATCAGGGTCAAAGCCAGCTTTAAAACGTATGTCTTCTATCTCTCCAGGATTTTCTGATAACCAAGGAATATTCCAAACTATAATATCAAATTTATTAGATGGAACATTATCAAATAAGTCACTATGATAAATATCGCATTTTGTTCCCCACCATAATGCATTGGCTTGAGCATTTAAAACTGCCATAGGAGAAATGTCGGCACCACTTGCAATTACTCCAGGCAATTGTGCTATACTTAAAATAGCTCCACCTGTACCAACGCCCATTTCAAATACTCGGCACTGATGATTTGTTTCTAAAAATTGCCTAACTAACTTACTGGTAACTTTTGCAAGTTCTAACGTATTTATATCTGGAGGAAAAACAGTAGGTAATGTAATAATCTTTTTGTCGCCAAACTCCATTATTCCACAGGGAGTTTCTTTTAAATATTCTCTGGCTATTATTGGTAATGGTAAATTTAAGCTAATCATTGTTGTCGATTATTTAAAAGCGAGTATATAACCAGATTAATTGTAAATATTGTAACATGCCTCAGTATTTTCGACTAATATCAAAATATCTTCTCTAAAAATAGTTAATTACTTGAACTACCTTGCCTTGTGAGGCAGAAAATACGTAATTAAATTTGAAGCTATATTAAAACCAAGCAGCAAATAACCGCATATTTGTGAATTTTGAGATAATGCTATCCTGTAGGGAAGCAATTAAACCATTTCGCTTTGGGTATAATATAATATGTACTTAAGTTTCAATTAGTTATTTTTATTACCAAGAAAAGAAGAAAGCCGCAAGTGATACAAACTCGATTTTTCTGGGAATAATAACTACATAAGTTAAACAAGTCAAAAATATTAGCAAATTTGAGTTTTATGGCGGGTGCGAACATTAATCTTCCTGGCTATCACATCGGCGAACGAATCTATACTGGTTCGAGGACGCTCGTTTGCCGTGCGATTCGAGAATCGGATGGAAAAAGCGCGATCGTCAAGCTAATGCGGAATGAATATCCCAGCTTTAGCGAACTCGTTCAGTTTCGCAACCAATTTATAATTTCCCAGAATTTAACTATTGATGGAGTAGTTCAACCCTTATCGTTGGAGACGTATAACAACTCATACGTGCTGGTAATGGAGGATTTTGGTGGAATTCCCCTTGGAGAATATTTTCACCAATTTGACGATTTAGGGCTGAGTGAGTTTTTTGATGTGGGTATACAAATTGCTCAAGCGCTTGATGCGCTGCACAAAATGCGTATTATTCATAAAGATATTAAGCCTGCGAATATCTTAATTAACCCCGACACCAAACAAGTCAAATTAATCGACTTCAGTATTGCTTCGCTACTACCGCGAGAAACCCAGCAACTCAAAAATCCGAATGTTTTGGAAGGAACCCTTACGTATATTTCCCCAGAACAAACCGGAAGAATGAATCGCGGTATTGATTACCGTACAGATTTTTACTCGTTGGGTGCAACATTTTATCAGTTGCTGACACAACAACTTCCCTTCACAACGACAGATCTGATGGAGTTGATACATTGTCATATTGCCAAACTTCCTCCTACTGTCACCAGTATTAACCCAAAAATTCCTCAACAACTTTCAGATATTGTTGCCAAACTCATGGCAAAAAATGCTGAAGAACGCTATCAAAGTTCGTTGGGGTTAAAATATGACCTCGAATTGTGTCAGCAGTTTTGGAATTCACAAAGAAGTATACCAAGTTTTGAATTGGGACAGCGCGATTTGTGCGATCGCTTCATCATACCTGAAAAACTTTATGGTCGTGAAGTTGAAATAAGTCAGCTACTATCAGCTTTTGAGCGGATTAGCAACGGTAGCAGTGAGGTAATGTTACTGGCTGGATTTTCAGGAATTGGCAAAACCGCAGTTGTTAATGAAGTTCATAAACCAATTGTCAAAGAGCGCGGCTATTTTATTCGGGGCAAGTACGATCAATTTCAGCGTCACATTCCATTTTCCGCCTTTGTACAAGCATTCCGAGACTTGATGGGACAGTTGTTAAGCGAGAACAATACTTTACTTAAATATTGGAAAAAAAATATTTTACAGGTATTGGGGGAAAACGCCCAAGTTATCGTTGATGTTATACCTGAACTTGAAGCAATAATTGGCAAACAACCACAAGCTCTGCAACTTGAGGGAAATGCTGCTCAAAACCGCTTTAATTTACTTTTTCAAAACTTTATCAAAGTTTTTGCAACATCGGAACACCCGCTAGTTATCTTTTTAGATGATTTACAATGGGCTGACTCAGCATCGCTCAAGCTAATGCAGCTACTTGCTGCCGAGACAAATACTGAGTATATGTTGATAATCGGTGCCTATCGTGATAACGAAGTTTCGGCGGCGCACCCACTAACGTTGACACTAGCACAAATTCGCTCGTTGGGTGCAACAGTTAACGAAATCGCAATTGCACCGTTAGAACTTACAAATATTAACGATTTAGTTGCTGACACGCTCAACTGTTCGCGTGATCTTGCATTGCCGTTAGCTGAATTAGTATATCAGAAAACCAAAGGAAATCCATTTTTCTGCACACAGTTTCTGAAAGTATTGTACGAAGAAAGATTAATTACGTTTAATTTTGAGTCTCACTATTGGGAGTGTAATATTTCTACGGTTAGAGAACGGTCACTAACTGACGATGTTGTTGAACTCATCGCACAAGTATTAAAAAAACTTCCTACATCAACACAAAATGTACTGCAATTTGCGGCATGTATTGGTAACGAATTCGACTTAAATAGTTTAGCTATAGTTTCAGAAAAATCACATTTAAAAACTGCAACAGATTTATGGAAGGCACTGCAAGAAGAACTGATTATACCTAAAAATGAGACTTATAAGTTTTTCCAATCAAATACATCTGTTTCCGAATCAGGTAAAGCTGTAATTAATCCTACTCAAGTCAATATTAAATATAAATTTCTACACGACCGTGTTCAACAAGCTGCATACGCTTTAATTCCAGAAAATGAGAAGCAGGTAATCCACTTTAAAATTGGTAAGTTATTACTAGAAAATGTGTCAGATAGCGAACGTGAAGAGAAAATTTTTGATATTGTGAATCATCTCAATACAGGTATCTCTTTAATACAGTCAGCATCAGAACGTCAAGAAATTATAGAATTAAATTTATTCGCGGCGAAAAAAGCTAAGGCTGCAACTGCGTATTTAGCAGCACAAGAATATATAAATATGAGTTTGGGCTTACTTTCAGATGATTGTTGGGAATTACAATACGATTTAGCATTTTTATTATATAGAGAAAAAATTGAGATTGAATATTTAAATGGTAATTTCGATGTTAGCGAGAATCTTATATTTCAAGTCTTACCGCGACTAAAGCTAAATTTAGAGAAAGGCGATATCTTAAATATATTAATAGTTCAGCATACTTTAAATTACAAGTATATAGAAGGTATTAAAGTTGGTATAAATGCATTAAAACTTTTGGGTATTGATTTACCTGAAAGTAATTTTAATGAAGAATTGCACGCAGAATACGCTGAGGTAAATAGCTTATTGGCACAACGGAATATTACTAGTCTCATTAATCTACCGTCAATGGAATCGCAGGAGAAAATTGTTGCGGCAAGATTATTGATGAATTTAGACGCTGTTGCTTATATTGGGTTGCCACAACTTTTCCCAATTGTTGCTTTAAAGCTAGTCAAACTATCGCTACAACATGGCAATACACCAGAGTCCGCTCGTGGTTTTTCAGATTATGGAGTTTTACTTGGTGCAATATTCCAAGACTACAAATCTGGATACGAATTTGGAATGCTGGCAATAAATTTAAGTGATTTATTTAATACTCCAGCGTTGAAATGTCGTACTTATTTTATGTTCGCGAGCTTTATCAATCATTGGTACAAGCATATACGTTTTTCTAATTTGATCAATGAAGATGCTTACCGTTTTGGGTTGGAATCTGGAGAGTTTCAAAATTCTGGCTACTCGTTATGGGGAAAAACATTAAATCTCTTTTGTCAAGGTGCAAATTTAATTGATATTTTAGCAAATTTCTCTGGTTTTATAGATTTTTCTGAAAAAACGCATAATGTATCAACAACAGATGCACTAGTTAGTATTGAGTTAGTAGCTCGCAATTTATCTGGGTTAACAGCTAATTTAGATGATTTCTCGGCTGAACATAGCAGTGAGATAGAATATACAAATCGATGCGAATCACGTAAAAGTTTCCTTGGGCTTTGTAGTTATAAAATTATGAAGTCACAGGTATTATATATGTACGGTGACTGGGATGGTTCTTATCAGTATGCGATTGAAGCAAAAGAAATTCTTCTGTACGTAATGGGATTTTTCTGCATCGCAGTCCATAATTTTTATTACTCGCTAGCTTTAGTTAAGAAGTATGAAATAGAGAGCGATAAAGACGTAAAAACCGAATATTATCAACAAATCCAACAAAATCAAACCCAAATGAAAACTTGGGCGGATAACTGCCCAGAGAACTTTTTACACAAGTATCTATTAATCGAAGCTGAAATGTTAAGGGTTGCGGGTGATAATTTGAAAGCTATGGAAATGTACGACAAGGTAATTAACCTAGCTAAAGAAAATGAATACCTTCAAGAAGAAGCACTAGCTTGCGAACTTGCTGCTATGTTTTACTTAAGTTGGGATAAACCAAAGATTGCTCGAGTTTATCTAACTGACGCTTATTATGCTTACGCGCGGTGGGGTGCAAAAGCTAAAATCAGTCACCTAGAACAGCATTACCCACACCTGCTAAAATCAGTACTGGAACATCAAACAATCGAAGTCAAAACAACCGAAACAATAGTATTGAATGCAACACAAACGAAGTCTGACAGTAGCAGTTCAGTTGCTTCTGTATTTGACTTAGCAAGTATAATTAAAGCATCTCAAGTAATTTCGAGCGAAATTGAGATTGAACGCTTACTAGCTGTACTAATGAAATTAGTGTTAGAAAATGCTGGAGCAACCAAGAGCGTACTAGTTTTACTGAAGAATCAACAGATGTTTGTCGAAGCATCTGCAACAATTACCAAAATCGAAAAAATTGCCACTACTACGAGTATTGATTCGCTCCCCGTTGAAGAAAGTAATCTAGTACCTTTATCTATACTCAATTATGTCAAAAATTCGGCAAAATTCTTATTGGTTAATGATATTAGCAAACAAGCAAATTGGCTTTACGATAGTTATATTCAAAGCGAACAGCCTAAAAGTGTATTGTGTTTGCCTATAAATCGTCAGGGTAAGTTGATTGGGTTACTATATCTGGAAAATAAAAGCGTTGTAGGTGCATTTACAAGTGATCGCATCGAATTATTGCAATTGATTTGCTCGCAAGCTGCAATTTCAATCGAAAATGCCCAACTTTACAAACGCTCTCAAGTCTATGCTAAACAGATAGAATCTTCGCTATTTGACTTGCAAGCAACCAAGCAACAACTCGAAACCTCGTTTTCAGACCTCAAACAAATGCAACTTCAACTTGTACAAAGCGAGAAAATGTCCGCATTGGGTGGTTTAGTTGCAGGAATTGCTCACGAAATCAATAACCCAATAGGTTGTATAACGGGAAATATCGAACCGGCAGAGCAATATGTTGAAGATTTATTTGAAATTATTGACTTATACCAACACGAGCATACCCAACCAAGCGCAAAAATATGCAAGAAAATTAAAGCAGCAGACTTAGAATACATCCGCGAAGATTTGCCCAAATTATTAATTTCAATGAAGCAAAGTATTGACCGCATCTACGATATTAGCATCAGTTTGCGAACTTTCTCGCGTTCGGATAACCTTAAGCCGATTGTTTGCAACATTCATGAATGTCTCGACAGCACTTTATTGATTCTTAGACACAGACTCAAGGCATCAGAATCTCGACCGCAAATCGAAGTCATTAAAAATTACAGTAATGTACCAGAATTTGCGTGTTATCCTGGACAGTTGAATCAGGTATTTATGAACCTACTTGCTAATGCTATCGATGCTCTAGATGAATCTAATATAGGACTGAGTTACGAGCAAATTCAAGCTAGTCCTAATTGTATTACAGTTACAACTAGTATTAGTAAAGATCAGGAATCAGTTTTGATTAGTATTCGAGATAATGGTTTGGGAATGACGGAAGAAATTAAAGACAAGATATTTGAACATTTATTTACAACAAAACCCGTTGGTAAGGGTACGGGGTTAGGACTTGCGATTGCGCGGCAAATTATTGTCGATAAACATGGTGGTTCGATTCAAGTTTACTCTTCACCCCAACAAGGCGCCGAGTTTCTCATTCAATTACCATTTCGTACTAAGTAATGAAGTTAAACGTTGAGATGACAACCTTTTTCCGTAGTATTACGGTAACAAGTTACGTACCCACTTGCCGCTTGTAGCTAGGTAATCTTGATAAATTTACAATTATGCAGCAACTAACTGCACTCTCTTCAAGGTTAATTTAAATCAAATTACGTAGTTTCTAGCTTATCAATTTAATTGTCTGAGTGGTTTAGTGTATTTAAGTAGCACTATAAATCAGATTTAAAGTGTGATCAGAATTTCCGTGCGCTAGCGAGAAGTTTATATTTTAGATTTTATTGCTGGCACTTTGAACTCCTACGGGCATATACCTGCTCACAAGTTAAACCAAGTTAATCTTCTTTTTTTAAGATTTTTAAAAAAGTATATGTATACTAACGTTTCAACGCCTATTCTAAGCTACATGAAACAGCTAGAAAGCCAAGGACTAACAAACATAGAAGAGTTGTGCGATTACTTGTATGAACATTATCTTCAACAAGTAGACCAAGGGTTATACTCCAACGGTAGGTATACACAAGCAGGTAGCAATGTTATCGCTAAAGTTCAATCTGCTAAAAGCAACTCTAGTCCCGCAAATTTTTGGGATGGAGATGAAAACCAAGAGTCGAAAGAGTGTATATTATGGTGCGTTAATCATTACCTGGGTTTGAATCGTAATCAAAACGTTATTGATAAAGTTTGTGCATCTGTACAGAAATATGGAACTGGTTCTGGAACATCGGCTTTATCTGGTGGAATGTCTACTTTACATAAACAAGTAGAACTGAAATTGCAACAACTTATAGGGAAAGAAAGTGTTTTATTATTCCCAACTGGTTTTACTGCTAATCTAGGTTGTCTCTCAGCTTTACCTGGAAAAAAAGACTTAATTATATTTGACCGCGAATGTCACGCATCAATTATTGATGGAGTTAAGTTATCCGGTAAAAAGTGGGTGACATTTAAACACAATAATTTGCAAGATTTAGAAAAAAAATTAAGAAAGTATCAACTTGAATACGAAAATATTTTTGTCGTCGTTGAATCTGCTTATTCCATGAGTGGTGACCTGGCGCCGTTACAAGGGATAGTCAACTTAAAGCAAAAATATAAATTTTTAATTTATGTTGATGAAGCCCACACTTTTGGTATATACGGTAAAAATGGCGCTGGCTACTGTTCACATCTAGGAATTGTTGAACAAATTGATTTTCTTGCTTCGACCTTATCCAAAGCAACAGCATCAATTGGTGGATTCGTCGCACTGAAATCAAAGTATATTCCATTACTTCATTGGCGTGCTACTACATACACGTTTCAAGCATGTTTAACTCCAGGTGATGCAGCAGCAATTCTAGCGTCTCTAGAAGAAATTGAAAATAATCCTGGGATTATTGAGTCACTGCATGATAAAAATCAGTACATGCGCCTTCGTTTAAAAAGTGCAGGATTTGATTTAGGCACTAGCCAAAGTCCAATTATACCTATATTTATTTCTGAAGTAGAGAAGCTGCAAGCATTCAATAAAGAATTATACCAGAACGGTATTTTCTCTGTTTCTATTTTCTACCCAGTTGTAAAACCCCATGAAGGAAGAATCCGTTTTGTAGTCAGTGCAGCGCATACCATCGAACAAATCGATAAAACTGTCAATATACTCCATGAACTTGGTTTAAAATACGGCGTACTTGAACGGGTAATGGTTGCTGCGTAATAATCGTAGGGTGGGCACTGCCCACCTTACTCTCCTACTTTTTGTTTGGTGGTAATCTATTGGCATTGAGTGAGGAGCGCCCATTACGAATAATACGTGTCATTTCATTCAAATCTTGCTCAATGTGTTCGAGAACACTATCAGCGTAATCATCGGCGCCTTGTTCAATTTCAGTAGCTTCAGCAATAGCAGTTTCGCGCATTTGTTCTAACTCAACTTGACATTGACGACGCTTCAAGTCAATTTCTTCGAGAGTTTGCTGCATTAATAAATCACACTCTTGCTGAACTTTGCGTTTTAACTCCAAAGCTTCGTGTTCTGCGGAGCGAATAATATCACTTTCTTCTAAAATTTGCGCGCGTTTGGTTTGAGCAGCATCGACAATACGCTGTCCATACTCTTCAGCTTCAAGCAAAATTTCCTCTCTGTGCTGATTTATCATTATTGCTTCGTTAAACGCCGTCGGTAAGGTCAAACGAATATAATCAAGTAAATCCAGCAGCTTTTCCTCATTCACCAAGGTACGTTTAGTAAATGGAATGCGGAAACTAGCAAGAATCATCTCCTCCAAACGGTCAAGTGACTGCTGAATATTTAAGCATCCCTCGGGTTCTGGTTGTGAATTTCCAACAGTGTTTGGGTTGGAGGATTCGTTAGGGAGGGCGTGTTTTCCGTTATGCTCTGGTTCGATTGGGATTTTTGGGCGTAGCATTGGTATATTTCTAGGGCAACGTGCGGAGGAACAAGGTGATTGACAGAGCCACCAAACTTTGCAATCTCTTTTACCACACTACTACTTAAAAAACTATATTCATTTGATGTTGCCAAAAAAACAGTCTCAATTTGCGTTGAGAGCGTTTTGTTGGTATGTGCCATCTGAAGTTCAACTTCAAAATCGGAAATCGCGCGCAATCCCCGCAGTAGTACTTGCGCTCCTCTCATTTGGGCATATTTTACAGTCAGCCCATCAAAGCTGTCTGCTTCAACGTTTGGTAGATGCGGGGTGGACTTGCGAATTAGTTCAATTCGCTCCTGCACAGTAAAAAGAGGTGTTTTGTTCGGGTTACGCAGCACAGCTACAATAACTCGTTCAAACAAAGAAGCACCACGCTGGATGATATCGAGGTGCCCCAGTGTTACGGGGTCAAAACTTCCGGGATAAATCGCAATCACAGTTGGAGGTGCCTCTCATTACTGGAGTGATAATTATACCTAAAGTTTTTCCATTTTGACTCAGAAACTCATGTAAATTTAATAACTCGTGGTATTAGGAATTATTAGCAGTACAAGATATGAAGGCGCCTTTCGGTCATGGTAGATAACTTGTTTTGCTTCCACTGGGTTTATTTCGGTGGCAATTGGGCGCCCAGTGTTAGGATTGCGGTCAAATCGTGGATAATTAATGTTGGGTTACGCACGAGCGTACACCAACCAACGATTAAAGTTGGTGGCAAAGGATTTTCCATTTGTATTGTACGTTGCGCTTACCGTTTGCTGCTTCTTTTCTTATTTCTGCTTCTGACCAGCCAGGGGGCATTATATATAGATATGGTAAATGTAATCGTTTTGATTTTCGCTTTTGCTCGTACTCACAGTTGACATTACACAATTGCGAGTCAATTGCTGTAATTATTTGTTGTAAGAGATTTTCTGGGATGGTTTGTGTTAGTCCTAAATCTAGTTCTAAATAAATATTGTAACGCTGATTTTCAATATCTGGTGTAAATCTATATGTTACTATCGGTAAATTATATTTCTGTCTGATTGCTTCCATTGCCATCAAGACATGGTTGACGTGCATTTTCTCGCCTGTGATATTAGTCATATCCTGACTTTTACGAACGAATGCTAGTAATGGCGCCTGTTTATAAAACCCTGTAACTTCTACAATGTCATGAATTTGATAGCGGTAAAGTCCAGCAGTTGTAGTTAACAAAATACCGTAGCGTTTGCCTAATTCTATTTCATGGCTTAATAATATTGGTGGATTGTCTGAGTTTAATTCTTCTTCTGGAATAAATTCATAATAGTTAGTAGTTAGCGCTAAGATACCGCTAGGGGTATTATCTTGTAATGGTAGTGTTATTCTGGCTTCACTTGCTAAATATCCAAGGTCGCGGATAGGAACGGCGCCATAATAATTTACTAGCTTTTGTGCTTGAATACCAACAGTTCCACCCGTCCAACAACCAATAAGCTGGAGATGGCGCCAACAATCTTTGGGTAGTAAAGCATTTGTTCTATTAACTATTTTTTCTAGTTCTTTCGCTCTTTGAGGTTGAGGTTTGGTAGATTTAATCCCTAAAGTACCGTCATGAATAGCGCGAATAATATCTTCTTTATAAGTATTCGCAACTTCTGCTAAACGTAGTAAAGTACTTGGGTTAGGTGTGGAAAGATAAGAAACTTGGCGCCCAAAAGCAAAACGCGCAATGGCAAAATATCTTTGGTCATAGTCTTTTAGTTCAAAAACTTCATAAGGGATAGCATAAGAAAGTTTGATAATATAAGGAATTCGCTGATAAATTCTCCCAGAAATACTTCCATAGCTCATTCCTGAATCTGTATAACCTTCAACTGCTGGACTAACTATCCCTACTATTGCCTGTGAGAGAAACTGAGGATGGTTTACCAAGCTTCGGTAAAGCCATTGTTTTATCAACTCAGAACCCAGTTTTTCAGATGTTTCTGTAACGGGTATATACTTGGGTTTACCAGTTGTACCACTCGTTAAAGTTAACATTGTACATAATTCATTTGTTAGAATACCCGGTTGCCCTGCAACAATACGGTCAACATAGGGACGAAATCCTTCATAATCTCTAACTGGAACAAATTTATAGTAATCACGAGCAGTTTTTATTTGGGAAAACTTATGTTCTCTACCAAAAACAGTGTCAGCATTAGGCGCCAAAATTGAATGCAGAAGTGATAATTGTGCTGCTTCTGGATTCAATGCTGCAACATCAAGCTGTTTCGCTGGGCACCGACCTTGCAGCCTAACAAATGTACTTAAAATATAGGGCATAATTATTTTATTGAACTAGTCTCTGTGGTAAAAAATGTGTCCCTGTACAGGCGAGACGCCTATGCTACGGTTCATGATGTTTGTAACAAATAACTCATCCGTTACATCCGTTGTATCCGTTGCTCATCATACTTTTCTAATAGTTCATCTTTAACTTCAATTCCTAGTCCAGGTTTACGCAATAAACCGCCTTTACCACCATTCCCAAAACGAATGCTTTCACGGCTAATATCTTCGCTGAGTAACAAGTCACCGTAAGAACCCTCAACGAAAGTTACATCGTTTAGCCATGCAGCTAAATGTCTACCTGCTGCTGAAAGTATCGCAGTTTCTCCTACTTGACATCCGAGTTGGATTTTTATTCCTGCGGTTTGGGCTAATTGTGCAATTCTTATT